>NZ_JAVRHI010000516.1:0-44411 GCF_034105845.1 Streptomyces sp. CRN 30
CGCGACGCCGCCCGCGGTGACGGCCGAGGCGTCGTCGACCTGCTCCCGCCAGACCGACCACCGCAGGGCGACCTCGTCGGCGCCGAGCCGCCGTTGGGGCGGTCCCCAGCTGCCGGTGTCCGGTGGGCGCAGCGGCGGCCGCCCGGCGGTCTCCGCCAGGGGGTCGTGCGGAGCGGGCACCCCGGGAGCGGCGACGGCCACGGCCAGGGGCCAGCCGGGCAGCGCGGCCACGACCGAGCGCTCGTCCGGCGACAGGTCGTACTCCATCCCGCAGTCCCACGACGCGATGGCGACGGCCACCAGGGGCACGTCGTCGACGACGACCGTCCACCGCGCGCCGTCGCCGTCCTGGCCCAGCACGAGGCCGTACCCGCCGGCGAGCGGCGGCAGACCGAGCGCCGCGCACGCCTCCGGATAGTCGTCGCCCAGCACGCTGGGGAACCTGGCCGGCGTCAGCAGCACCGCGGTCAGCACGTACAGCGCGTCGTCGTCCCCGCCGGCGACGGCGTCCTCGTCCGCCACGGCCATGCCGGCCTCCCCCTCGCTCACGCCCTTCGCCCAAGTCCGTCGGCGCACCCTAGTGCGCGCGGAAGCCGCTTGTCACGAAGGGGGAAGCCGGTGAGGAGCTGCGGTGATCCCGCCCCGGCCCGACAGGGGACGGACCGGTTCCGGTCAAGGCCTCCCGCTCAGGCGGCGGGCAGCCCGAGGAGATCGCGTGCCACCGTCCGGGGGGTCTCGTCCCGCTCCCGTGCGAGCGCGATGACGGCCCGGCACGCCAGTTCGCTCACCCCGAAGGAGAGCGCGTCGGGCGACACCCACGTCGTGGTCTCGTCCATCCGGTCCTGATCGTCCTCGGCGCATGCCGAGATGTACGCCGCGGCGGCCTCGAAGAGATTGCGCGATCCGTGCGGCCGGCCCGCGTCCGGTTCCGTGCGCAAGGAGTTGAGGAATCTGCCGGTGGACTTGCGGAGCCTGCCGAGCATAGGGCTGCCCTCCCCCTGTCGACCTTCATCGACCGGTCGTGCCTTCCTCCTCAAACGTAGAGTCGGGAGCCCCGGAGCAGAAGGGGAAGCACGCGGTGGGCGGCACGGGCGATGGCGCCCACGGGCGGGCGACAGCCGGGCCGGCCGGCGTCAGCCGCCGCGTACGGCCAGCGCGAGGAACCGGTCGTCCCGGTCCACGTACGACGTCATGTGCCAGCCGGAACGCGCGAGCAGTGGGGCGAGGTTGGCCTCGGCGCGCAGGTCGTCCGGTGTGATCCGCCGTCCCTGGCGTGCGGCGAGCGCGGCCCTTCCGACGGGGTGGTGGAGCGCCAGTTTGCCGCCCGGACGGACCACCCGCGCCAGCTCGCGCAGATCGGCGGCGGGGTCCGGCAGATGCGCGACGAGCCCTGCGGCGAACACCGCGTCGAGGCACTCCGCGCGCAGCGGCAGGGCGGCCACGTCGGTGAGCAGCAGACGCCCGGCACGGTCCCGTCCGGCCCGTACGGCGGCCGCCAGCATGGCCGGTGTCAGATCGGCTCCCAGCACCACTCCCGACGGCCCCACGGCTGCGCGCAGCGGTGTGAGGGCCCGTCCGGTGCCGCAACCGGCGTCGAGCACCCGGTCGCCCGAACGCAGCCCGAGCTCGGCGACCGCCGCCGCGAACGCGGGCCCGTCGTCGGGGAACTTCGCGTCCCAGCCGGCCGCACGGGCCGTGAAGAACTCCTGGACGTGCGTGTGGTCGTCACTCATCCCCACATGATCCCTTCCCGGACCTTCCCGACCCCCGAGCCTTCCCGAACCCCACCCCTTCCCGAACCCCGAACCTTCTCGAAGGAACTTCGGACAGATCGCTTCGGTATGCGATCGAAATCGGTCTCGAAAGGACACCGAGCGCGATCGGTCAGTCAGTCGGTCAGTCAGGCCGACCGAAAACCGGTCGAACGCCACGGGAACGCCCGGTTGTTGCCATGATGCTGTCTTCGCATGTGTGTACCGACATCGACATCCGCCTGCTCTCCCGAGAGAAGTGATCGATGGCACCCGAGCACTCCGACGCCACTGATGCGGACACGACCGCCCTGGCGTTGAAGATCCTGATCGCCGGTGGTTTCGGCGTGGGCAAGACCACCTTGGTGGGCGCACTCAGCGAGATCCGGCCGCTGCGCACCGAGGAAGCGCTGAGCGAGGCGGGCCGGTCCGTGGACGACACCGCGGGCGTGGAACGGAAGACGGTCACGACCGTGGCCATGGACTTCGGACGCATCACCATCAGGCCCGACCTCTCGCTCTATCTGTTCGGCACCCCTGGCCAGGACCGTTTCTGGTTCCTGTGGGACGAGTTGGCGCACGGCGCGCTGGGCGCGGTCGTCCTCGCCGACACCCGGCGACTGCAGGACTGCTTCCCCGCGGTGGACTACTTCGAGCACCGCAGCATTCCGTTCGTGGTCGCGGTCAACCGCTTCGCCGGCGCCCGCACCTATGCGCCGCACGAGGTGTCGCGCGCCCTCGACCTCGACCGGGGCACGCCGGTGCTCCTCTGCGACGCGCGCGACCGCGAGTCCGGGAAGGACGTGCTGATACGGCTCGTCGAGTATGCCGGCCGGATGCACACCGCCCGGCTGCTGGAGTCGGTGAGCTGATCGCGATCTTCGCTGCAGTGAAGCGATGCGGGAAGGAGGGCCGCGTGTGCCGGAGGCCGGCCGGGCCACCGGCACACGCGGCCCGGAACCCGCCGTGCGGGTGGTGCCGAGGGGCGAGAACCCGGACTCGCCCGTCGGTCATCTTCCGCGCATGGCTTCATCCCGCTTGCCCGTGCCGTGCAGGTGGGGAAGGCTGATTCGGCGGATCCTCCGGTCAGGGAGGAGCGACCCTGGAGGGGGAACCGGCGATGGCACGGACCACGGGACTCGGCTGGCTGCTGGACGACTTCATAGCACGCGTCGCACATGTGCGGCACGCTCTGGTGCTTTCGGGCGACGGGCTGGTGACCGGAGCCAGTACCGGCCTGCGGCGCGAGGACGCCGAGCACCTCGCCGCGGTCTCCGCCGGGCTGCACAGCCTCGCCAGGGGCTCCGGTCGTCACTTCGGCGCGGGAGAGGTACGCCAGACCATGATCGAGTTCGACGAGGCGATGCTCTTCGTCACCGCGGCGGGCGAGGGCAGCTGCTTATGCGTGCTGAGTGCCGCCCAGGCCGACGTCGGGGAGATCGGCTATGAGATGACCCGGTTGGTGAACCAGGTCGGCGAACACCTCGGTGTAGCCGCCCGCCCTGCCGAACACTCGTCCGCACCAGAGCTCTGACCTGCGTCTTCTCCGCCCTTCCCGTTCGCCAGCTGCCTTGTTCCTCCCCGTCGGCGTTCCGTCGGCGCCCCTGTCGGAACCCATCGGTGCGGGAGTTATCCACAGGCTCGGCCGCGTTGTCGGGCGGGATCGATACGGTTTTTTCCGCAGCGGGCGCCGAGCGGCGCCGGCACGTCGTCGCACGGGGGAGAACCATCATGACCGGCAACATCGTCACGCAGCCGACCGCGGCCGAGACCGGCACAACGACCGACACCACAATCGAGACCACGACCGGGACTGCAACAACCATCGGGTCCACCGCCGCCCCGGCCGTCGTCCTGGAGCGACCGGCCCGCACCGCGCGCGGCGTCCCGCTCTCACAGAGCCGTGCCGCGCGGGAACTGGGCCTGAAACGCCGGGAGTTCGACCTGGCCGTGCACCTGGGCAGCATCCGGACGCTCGCCGACGACGGAGGCGGCCCTCGCGTCGTCCCGGCGGAGATCGACCGGCTCCGCGCCGAGGACGGCTTCCCCGAGACGTTGAAGGAGCGCGTCAGGATGGTGGGCACCGCGGAAGGGGCCGCCCTCCTGGAGGTCACGAGCGCCCGCTTCACCCGCCTGGCGCGACTGGGCCGGGTGACTCCGGTCGACTACTACCTCAATCGGTACGCGGCGGTGGTCTGGCTGTACCGGGCGGCGGAACTGCGCGAGTTCGCCGCGGACGAGAAGAGCGCGCTCCTGCTGAGCGGCCGCACACCGGAGCACCTGCGCGACCTCCTGGACGCGGGCCTGGACCTGCGGCCCCGTACCTGGCGTGGGCGCCGGCTCGCCTTCTGGCTGGACAGGGCCCGCGACCCCTGGGCACGGGCCGCGGCCCTGGCGTCCTTCCTCGACCCCGTCCGGATCGCGGAGCTGGTGCGGGATCCGTACGAGCGGGCCTACGTCAACCGGCTGCGCCCGGCCCGGCCCGCCCACGGCACCCTCGACTCGCCCGCCGCCCTGACCACGGTCCGGATCACGACGGCGGACGATCCGGACGAGATCGCCCGGCTGCGCACCGATCTGCGGCAGGCCCTCGCCGAGGCACGGGAACACCGGCCGGCACCACGACCTGCGATCGAGGCACGTGAGGTACACGAGGCGAGTGAGACTGGCGAGGCAGGCGAGGCACGCGACACGAGTGAGACACGCGAGGCGAGCGGGGCACCACGCGAACGACGCGGCCTGCTCGGCCGGTTGCGCCGCAGGAAGCCCTGACGGGCCGGTGCCCGGCAGCCGCGGCGCGTCCCCTGACCGCCCGCCCCGCTCGCCCTGACCGCCCCGCCCGTCCCGGCCGCCTCAGCCGCCGAGGGAGCGGAAGAGGCCCTCCTGCACCACGGAGACCAGCAGTCGGCCCTCGCGGTCGTAGATGCGTCCGCGGGCCAGCCCGCGCCCGCCCACCGCGATCGGGGACTCCTGGTCGTAGAGGAACCACTCGTCCGCGCGGAACGGCCGGTGGAACCACATAGCGTGGTCCAGCGACGCCATGTCGAACCCACGCGGACCCCAGAGCGGCTCCACCGGGATGCGGACGGCGTCCAGCAGGGTCATGTCGCTCGCGTACGTCAGGGCGCAGGTGTGCACGAGCGGGTCGTCGCCCAGCGGCCCGACCGCGCGCATCCACACCGCGCTGCGCGGTTCGGCGCCCTCGACCTCCTCGGGGGTCCAGCGCAGCCGGTCCACGTACCGGATGTCGAAGGGCTGGCGCCGTGCCATCCGCTCCAGCTGCTCGGGGAGCGCGCCCAGGTGCTCCCTGATCTCCTGGGCGACCGTCGGCAGCGACTCGGGGTCGGGCACCTCGCGGGCCGGCGGCAGCTGGTGCTCGAAGCTCCCCTCTTCAGGCTTGTGGAAGGAGGCGGTCAGATTGAAGATCGTGCGGCCCTGCTGCACGGCGGTGACGCGCCGGGTGGTGAACGACCGCCCGTCCCGCACCCGCTCGACCTGGTACACGATCGGCACCCCAGGACGCCCCGGGCGCAGGAAGTACGCGTGCAGCGAGTGCACGGGCCGGTCGCCCTCCGTGGTGCGTCCGGCGGCGACCAGCGCCTGGCCCGCCACCTGGCCGCCGAAGACCCGTTGCAGGGATTCCTGCGGGCTGCGGCCGCGGAAGATGTCGACCTCGATCCGCTCCAGGTCGAGCAGGTCGACGAGTCTCTCGGCCGGGTTGGTCGTCATGTGTCCGTCTCTCCCGTGCTCACAGCTGGCCGACGTCGGTGACCTTGACGACGGCGCGTCCCTCGGCGTCGGAGGCCGTGAGGTCGACCTCCGCGCTGATGCCCCAGTCATGATCACCGCTCGGGTCGGCGAAGGTCTGGCGGACGCGCCACAGACCGTTCTGCGGTTCTTCCTCGATCATCAGCAGCCGCGGGCCGCGGGCGTCCGGACCGGTGCCCAGTTCCTCGTACTCGTCCCAGTACCGGTCCATCGCCTCGCCCCACCGCTCGGCGTCCCAGCCGGACTCGGCGTCCAGCTCCCCGAGCTCCTCCACCTGGTCGAGCGCCGCGAGCTCGACGCGGCGGAACAGGGCGTTGCGGACGAGGACCCGGAAGGCGCGCGCGTTGGCGGTGACCGGCTTGACCTGGTCGGCCTTCTCCTGGGCCTCCTCGGCGGTCATCTCCTCCGGGTTGGCGAGCTGCTCCCACTCGTCCAGCAGGCTGGAGTCGACCTGGCGCACCATCTCGCCGAGCCAGGCGATCAGGTCCTCCAGGTCCTCCGACTTCAGGTCGTCGGGGACGGTGTGCTCCAGGGTCTTGTAGGCGCCGGCGAGGTAGCGCAGCACGATGCCCTCGGTGCGGGCGAGCTCGTAGAAGGAGACGAACTCGGTGAAGGACAGCGCCCGTTCGTACATGTCCCGGACGACGGACTTCGGCGACAGCGGATGGTCGCCGACCCAGGGGTGGCTCTTGCGGTAGGTGTTGTACGCGTGGAAGAGGAGCTCCTCCAGCGGCTTGGGGTAGCCGATGTCCTGCAGCCGCTCCATCCGCTCCTCGTACTCGACACCGTCCGCCTTCATCGCGGCCACGGCCTCGCCGCGGGCCTTGTTCTGCTGGGCGGCGAGGATCTGCCGCGGATCGTCCAGCGTGGACTCGACCGCGGACACCATGTCCAGGGCGTACGAGGGCGACTCGGGGTCCAGCAGCTCGAACGCGGCCAGGGCGAAGGTCGACAGGGGCTGGTTCAGCGCGAAGTCGTGCTGGAGGTCGACCGTGAGGCGCACGATCCGGCCCTCGGCGTCCGGCTCGTCGAGCTTCTCCACGATGCCGCCGTCGAGGAGCGAGCGGTAGATGGCGATCGCCCGGCGGATGTGCCGCAGCTGCTGCTTGCGCGGCTCGTGGTTGTCCTCCAGCAGTCGCCGCATCGCCTCGAAGGCGTTGCCGGGACGGGCGATCACCGACAGCAGCATCGTGTGCGTCACCCGGAAGCGGGAGGTGAGCGGCTCGGGATCGGAGGCGATCAGCTTCTCGAAGGTGTTCTCCGTCCACCCGACGAAGCCCTCCGGCGCCTTCTTGCGGACCACCTTGCGGCGCTTCTTCGGGTCGTCGCCCGCCTTGGCCAGCGCCTTCTCGTTCTCGACGACGTGCTCCGGGGCCTGCGCCACCACGAAGCCCGCCGTGTCGAAGCCGGCGCGTCCGGCACGCCCGGCGATCTGGTGGAACTCACGGGCGCGCAGCGTCCGCACCCGGTTGCCGTCGTACTTCGTCAGGGCCGTGAACAGCACGGTGCGGATCGGCACGTTCACGCCGACGCCGAGAGTGTCCGTGCCGCAGATGACCTTCAGCAGGCCGGCCTGCGCGAGCTTCTCCACCAGCCGCCGGTACTTGGGCAGCATGCCGGCGTGGTGGACACCGATCCCGTGCCGTACGTAACGCGAGAGGTTGCGGCCGAACTTGGTGGTGAAGCGGAAGTTGCCGATCAGTTCGGCGATCTTGTCCTTCTCCTCGCGCGTGCACATGTTGATGCTCATCAGCGCCTGCGCCCGCTCCACCGCCTGGGCCTGGGTGAAGTGCACGATGTAGACGGGGGCCTGCTTGGTCTCCAGCAGTTCGGTGAGCGTCTCCGTGAGCGGGGTGACGCGGTACTCGTAGGAGAGGGGCACGGGCCGGGTCGCCGAGCGGACCACCGCGGTGGGGCGGCCGGTGCGCCGGGTGAGGTCCCCCTCGAACATCGAGACGTCGCCGAGCGTCGCCGACATCAGGACGAACTGCGCCTGCGGCAGTTCCAGGATCGGGATCTGCCACGCCCAGCCGCGGTCAGCCTCCGCGTAGAAGTGGAACTCGTCCATCACGACCTGGCCGACGTCCGCGTGCTTGCCGTCACGCAGCGCGATCGACGCCAGCACCTCGGCGGTACAGCAGATGACGGGCGCGTCGGCGTTCACGGAGGCGTCGCCGGTGAGCATGCCGACGTTCTCGGTGCCGAACAGCTTGCACAGCTCGAAGAACTTCTCCGAGACCAGCGCCTTGATCGGCGCGGTGTAGAAGGTGACCTCGTCCCGGGCGAGGGCCGCGAAGTGCGCACCGGCGGCGATCATGCTCTTGCCGGAGCCGGTAGGCGTCGAGACGATCACGTTGGCCCCGGAGACCACCTCGATCAGCGCCTCCTCCTGATGGGGATAGAGGGTGAGACCACGCTCCACGGCCCAGGCCTCGAAGGCTTCGTAAAGGGCGTCCGGGTCGGCGGTCTGCGGCAGCTGATCGATGAGGGTCACGCCCCCATCTTGCCTGCCGTCCCACTCGATGCGGGAATCGGCTGCCGAGCTGAAGATCATGAACGTTACGCTGTGGCGCCGACACGGAGTCACCGCGCACGGGCAACAGGGCAGCGGCACAGGAGAAAAGGGGCGGGAAGCGGCCATGATGGGACCAGCACACTCACTGTCGGGGGCCGCGGCCTGGCTCGGGGTCGGAGCGGCCGCCGCCGCGGCCGACCGCCCCATGCCCTGGCCGGTCCTCCTGGTCGGCGCGCTGATCTGCGCGGGCGCCGCGCTGGCCCCGGACCTCGACCACAAGGCGGCCACCATCTCGCGGTCCTTCGGACCCGTGTCGCGCTGGCTGTGCGAGATCGTCGACAAGCTCTCGTACGCCGTCTACAAGGCGACGAAGAAGCCGGGCGACCCCAGACGCTCCGGCGGGCACCGCACCCTGACGCACACCTGGCTGTGGGCGGCGCTCATCGGTGCGATCTGCTCCGTCACGGCGATCGCGGTGGACCGCTGGGGCGTGCTCCTCATCCTCTTCGTGCACATGGTGCTCGCCATCGAAGGGCTGCTGTGGCGGGCGGCCCGCGGCTCCAGCAGCGACGTCCTGGTGTGGCTGCTGGCCGCCACCAGCGCCTGGATCCTCGCGGACATCCTGGACCAGCCGAACAACGGCGCCGACTGGCTGTTCACGGCCCCCGGCCAGGAGTACCTCTGGCTGGGCCTGCCGGTCGTCCTCGGCGCGCTGGTGCACTGCCTGGGCGACGCGCTGACGGTCTCCGGCTGCCCGGTCCTGTGGCCGATACCCGTCGGCCGCAAGCGCTGGTACCCCCTCGGGCCGCCGAAGGGCATGCGGTTCCGCGCGGGCAGCTGGGTCGAGGTGAAGGTGCTGATGCCGGTGTTCATGGTGCTCGGCGGAGTCGGCGGGGCGGTCGCGCTCAACGTCATCTGAACGGGGGAGGGCGCCCCCACCGGCGCCCTCCCATCACCTCGGTCCGCGGTCCCGCCGCGGCCTCAGCTCGTACCTCCGCCGTCCCCGCCGCCGTACCGCCGCTCGAACTGCGCGATCCGTCCTTCCGTGTCCACGGTGCGGGCCTTCCCCGTGTAGAAGGGGTGGCTCTCCGAGGAGATCTCGACGTCCACGACCGGGTACGTCTCGCCGTCGTCCCACTCGATGGTCCGGTCGCTGGTGGCGGTCGACCGGGTGAGGAAGGCGTATCCGGCGCTCCGGTCGCGGAAGACGACCGGGTGGTAGTCGGGCTGCTTCTCCTGCTGCATGGGTGCTCCTTCGCTACGGGGGGCGGCGTCAGCCGGACGGGGGCGGGGTGTCCTCGTCGACGATGTGCATCGCCGCCTCCTCGGCCGAGGAGGCAGCGCCGTCGATGCCCACGTCGGTCGCGACCAGGTCCTTCTCCTCGTCCTCGTGCGCTCCTTCGTCGGGGGCGACGAGGCGGCCGGCGCGACCGGCACCGACCTCGTCGTCCAGGAGTTCCCCGTCCGAGTCGACAAAGTCACCCAGGCCGTCCCCTTCGGCCGGCGCGACGTCCGGGACCTCTTCCGCGAGGCGCTGGTCCAGGGTCTCGCCCCGCCGCCGCTCCGCGGCCGTCACACCGGTGTGCTCCACGGCCCACGGCCGCTCCGGCGGGGAGTAACCCCGTTCCAGCGGATCGTCCACCCCGTCGTCCTCCAGGGTGTCCTCGGGGTCCAGCAGCCCCGCGTCGTCCTGGATCTCGGACGCGTCGGGCTGGTAGACGTCGTCCCCCCATCCTCCGGCGCTGTCCACGGCTTCCTCCCGTCGTCGGTGAGGTGGGACCGGTGCCGCCCCCAGCGTTCCACCGGCTTCCGCGCCCCTGCAACGGCGGCGCCCGAGACACCACGCCGCAGGGAACGCCGGGCGGCCGCCGGACCGCCGCTACGACCCGGTCAGCCGTGCCAGGACCGCCACAGCGCCGCGTACGCGCCACCGGCGGCGACCAGCTGGTCATGGCTGCCCAGCTCGCTGATGCGGCCGTCCTCGACGACCGCGATGAGATCGGCGTCGTGCGCGGTGTGCAGCCGGTGGGCGATGGCGACGACCGTCCGGCCGTCGAGGACGCGGGCCAGGGAACGCTCCAGCTGGCGGGCCGCACGGGGATCGAGCAGCGAGGTCGCCTCGTCCAGGACCAGCGTGTGCGGATCGGCCAGCACGAGCCGGGCCAGCGCGATCTGCTGGGCCTGGGCCGGGGTGGGCGTGGACCCGCCCGAGCCGACCTCGGTGTCCAGGCCGCCGTCCAGCGCCCGGGCCCAGCCGTCCGCGTCGACCGCGCCGAGCGCCGCCCACAGTTCCGTATCGGCGGCGTCCGTGCGGGCCAGCAGGAGGTTGTCCCGCAGGGAGCCCACGAAGACGTGGTGCTCCTGGTTGACGAGGGCCACATGGGAGCGGACGTCCTCGGCGGGCATCCGGGACAGTTCGGCGCCGCCGAGGGTGACCCGGCCGCTCCGGGGCGCGTAGATGCCGGCGAGCAGCCTGCCCAGCGTGGACTTGCCCGCGCCGGACGGACCGACCAGGGCGAGCCGGGTGCCGGGCGCGACGCCCAGGGAGACCTCGCGCAGCACGTCGACACCGGCCCGGTAGCCGAAGCGCACCTCGTCGGCGCGCACGTCCTGCCCGTCGGGGACCACGGCGGGATCGCCCGTGTGCGCCTCGATGTCCCGCACACCCACCAGCCGGGCCAGCGACACCTGCGCCACCTGCAGCTCGTCGTACCAGCGCAGGATGAGGCCCACCGGGTCGACGAGCATCTGCGCGATCAGGGCGGCCGTGGTCAGCTGGCCCACGCCGATCCACCCCCGCAGCACGAACACCCCGCCGATCATCAGCACCGAGCCGAGGACCGTGACGTGGGTGAGGTTGATGACCGGGAACAGCACCGAGCGCAGCGACAGGGTGTACCGCTCCCATGCCGTCCACTCCTTGATCCGCCGGTCCGACAGCTCGATCCGGCGCTCGCCGAGCCGGTGCGCCTCGACGGTGCGCCCGGCGTCCACGGTCTCGGCGAGGGCGGCGGCGACGGCGGCGTACCCGGCGGCCTCCGACCGGTAGGCGGCGGGCGCACGCCGGAAGTACCAGCGGCAGCCCAGCACCAGCAGCGGCAGTGCCAGCAGCACGGCCGGGGCGAGCGGTGGCGCGGTCACGGCCAGGCCGCCGAGCAGCAGCCCCGCCCACACCACGCCGATCGCGAGCTGCGGCACGGCCTCGCGCATCGCACTCGCCAGCCGGTCGACGTCCGTGGTGATCCGGGACAGCAGGTCACCCGTCCCGGCGCGCTCCAGCACGCCCGGCGGCAGCCCCACGGACCGTACGAGGAAGTCCTCGCGCAGGTCGGCGAGCATCCGCTCACCGAGTACGGCCCCGCGCAGCCGCACCTGCCGCACGAACACGGCCTGTACCAGCAGGGCGGCGACGAACAGCCCGGCCGTGCGTTCCAGGCGCAGGTCGCGGGCGCCCTCGGAGACGCGCTCGACGAGCCCGCCGAGCAGATAGGGACCGGCCATCGAGGCGATGACGGCGACGGTGTTGACGGCGACGAGCAGGGCGAAGGCCCGCCTGTGCCGGCGTGCCAGCTCGGCCACGTAGGCTCGTACGGTGCCGGACGAGCCGACGGGCAGGGTGCCGGCCGTGGTCGGGGCGGCCGGGTCGTGGGCCGGTGGCGCCAGGCCGATCATGCGGTCTCCTCGGTCTTCGTGAGTTTCGCGAGCACACCGTGCACCCCGTGTACGGACGTCTCGTCGCCCCGTGCTCCGCGTACGGCGCTCCGGTCGTCCGGTGCCGCGGGCGGAGGGGGCGCCTCGTCGGTCTCACGGGTGACGACCGCCCGGTACCGGGGCTCGGTGCGCAGCAGGTCACGGTGGGTACCCACGGCGGTGACCGTGTCCTCGTGGACCAGGAGGACACGGTCCGCGCGGTCCAGCACCAGGGGCGAGGTGGTGAGCACGACCGTGGTGCGGCCCGCCCGGAAGGAGCTGATCCCCTCGGCGATCCGGGCCTCGGTGTGCGAGTCGACGGCGGACGTCGGCTCGTCCAGCACCAGCACCTCCGGATCCGTGAGCAGCGACCGGGCGAGCGCGAGGCGCTGCCGCTGGCCGCCGGACAGGGACCGCCCGCGTTCGGTGATCCGCGCGTCCAGCGGGTCACCGGCGGCCGGTGATCCCTGGACGAGCGAGTCCAGGACGTCCCCGCACTGGGCGGCGGCCAGGGCGTCACCGGCGCCGACGGCGCCCGATGCGGGCACGTCGAGCAGTTCGCGCAGGGAACCCGACAGGAGCACCGGATCCTTGTCCTGGACCAGGACGGCCGTGCGCGCGCAGCCGAGCGGCAGTGCGTCGAGCGGTACGCCGCCGAGGAGCACCGAAACACCCTGCTCGGCGGGATGTCCGCCCAGCCGTTCCGCCAGCCGCCCCGCCGCGTCCGGGTCGCCGCACACCACGGCGGTGAGGAGGCCGGCGGGTGCGAGCAGTCCGGTCGCCGGGTCGTACAGATCGCCGGACGGCACGACGGCCTCGCGGGTCCCCGCGGTGTCCGTGGCCCGCTCCAGCGACAGCACCCGCGCCGCCCGCCGGGCCGACGGCCGCGAGAAGGACCACGCCATGGCGATCTCCTCGAAGTGCCGCAGCGGGTACGTCAGCAGCATCACGGAGCTGTACACGGTGACCAGCTCACCGACCGCGATGCGGCCCTCCTGGGCGAGCTGTACGCCGTACCGGACGACCGTGACGATCAGCAGTCCCGGCAGCAGCACCTGGACCGCCGCGATGAGCGCCCACATCCGGGCGCTGCGCACGGCCGCGTGACGCACCTCCTGCGAGGCGCTGCGGTATCGCTCCAGGAACAGCTCCTCGCCGCCGATGCCCCGCAGGACGCGCAGTCCCGCGACGGTGTCGGAGGCGAGCTCCGTGGCGCGCCCCGCCTTCTCGCGCTGGACGTCGGCGCGCCGCGTCGCCGAGGGCAGGAGCGGCAGGACGGCGAGCGCGAGGACCGGGACGCCCACGGCGACGACGACACCGAGGGCCGGCTGGTACACGAGCAGACCGACGCAGACCAGTACGACGGTGAGCAGGGCCGCGGTGAACCGTGACACGGCCTCCACGAACCAGCCGATCTTCTCCACGTCGGCGGTGGAGACCGCGATGACCTCGCCGGCAGCGACCCGCCGGGTCAGTGCCGCACCCAACTGGGCGGTCCTGCGGGCCAGTAGCTGTTGGACGCGCGCCGCGGCGGTGATCCAGTTGGTGACCGCCGTACGGTGCAGGAAGGTGTCTCCCAGCGCGATCCCCACGCCGCACAGCGCCATCAGCCCGCCCGCGAGGGCGAGTCGGGTGCCGGAGCGGTCGACGACGGCCTGCACGGCGAGGCCCACGCAGAACGGCAGCCCGCACACGGCCGTGAAGTGCAGGAGTCCCCAGGCGAGGGCCTTGAGCTGCCCGCCGAGCTGATTGCGGAAGAGCCACCACAGGAAGCGGGGCCCCGAGCGTGCGTCGGGCACACCCGGGTCGGGGTACGGAAGGTCTCGGATCTGCATGACGTCCCAGTGACTCGTGATCAGGGGGCTGGAGGGGAGGGGGCCGGGTCGGTGGTCGGTCCGCGCCGGCCGTGGAGGCCCGGCAGCAAGCCGTGAAAGGTTGCGTCACCGCGTGGGCGGAGGCAAACGCTTTTCCGTGGCGAGGCAAAGATTCGGCCCGGTTCGGCCGCCCACGCGCGCAGACGGCCGGTGACGGGTCGCGGTGACGGTGCGCGGTGCGAGGATGGACCGCATGCGAACAGGCGGTGTCAGGGGCGCGGCGCGGGCACGGATCGCCGCGGCGGTCTGCGGTGTCCTGGTGATGTCCCTGGCCGGATGCGGCGGTTCGGGCGGCGGAAGCGGAACGCAGGGCCGTGGCGGCTCCGGTGACTCGACGGGCCGGGAGGCCGGCAGCACCGGACTCGAGCGCATCCCGGACGTCGGCGACCGCCTGCAGCGCCGCATCCCCGACAACTCCCGCCAGGTCGTGGCGGTCTACGGGGAAGGGGAGGACGACGCGGACGCCACCGTCGTGCTCTACACCCGGCACGGTTCCACCTGGGACCGGATCCGCAGCTGGCAGGGGCACAACGGCAAGAGGGGCTGGACCACGCGCCATCGCGAGGGCGACCGGCGCAGCCCCGTCGGCGTCTTCACCCTCAGCGACGCGGGCGGGGTCCTCGCCGACCCCGGTGCGGAACTCCCGTACACCCGTGACGCGTCCTTCCAGGCGCCGCGGTACTGGGCGAAGTCGCACTGGCACGACTTCGACTACGTCATCGCGATCGACTACAACCGCGTCAGGGGCACCTCGCCGAACGATC
The DNA here is from genome assembly GCF_034105845.1 of Streptomyces sp. CRN 30. Lineage (NCBI taxonomy): Bacteria > Bacillati > Actinomycetota > Actinomycetes > Kitasatosporales > Streptomycetaceae > Streptomyces > Streptomyces sp. CRN 30. Next base: position 14,363 of record NZ_JAVRHI010000516.1, read on the forward strand.
CGACCCGTCCCGAAGGGAGCTCCAAGGGCGGGGGCATCTGGCTGCACCTGGACCACGGCAGCGGCACGTCCGGCTGCGTGAGCCTGTCCAGGTCAGGCATGGAGTACCTGCTGCGCACGCTCGATCCCGAACTGCGTCCGGTCGTCGTGATGGGGGACAGGGCGGAGCTGAGGGCTTGAGGGCATGAGAGTTCGAAGGCCTGACGCCCCGTCGCGAAGCGGGGAGTGCCGGGTGACGCGGCTCAGCCGTGCTGGTGCGGGACGCGCCGGGCCGCGCTCAGGTCCGGGTCCGTGGCCGTCATCTCCGCCGGTATCCCGTCGATCAGGGTGTCCAGCAGGCCGCCCAGTACGGCGCGCTGATCGTCCCGGAGCGGGGCGAGGATCTCCTCGGCCGCCGTCCGGCGTGCCCGGCGCAGCTCCCGCAGGGCCGCGCGCCCCTCGTCGGTGACCTCGATGCGGATGACGCGCCGGTTGGCGGGATCGGGCACCCGGCGCACCCGTCCGCTCGCCTCCAGCCCGTCGACCAGGGACGTCACGGCCCGGGGCACCACCTCCAGCCGCTCGGCGAGGTCGGCCATGCGCGGCGGTGAATCGTAGTGCGCGAGCGTACGCAGCAGCCGGGACTGGGCCGGCGTGATGCTCAGTCCGGACCGCTCCAGGTGGCGTTTCTGAATGCGGTGCACGCGCCGGGTCAGCCGGAGCAACTGCTCCGCGAGCAGGCCGTCGGCGTCGGGGGAGGTCATGCGGGAACAATATCAGGACGCCGCTCATTGTGAGTATAGGTAACAATGAGCTATGCTCCGTCGAACCTGATCCCTCGTGTCCCCTCCCCCGGGGACATGAGCCGCCGACATCCGTAGGAGCCCATGCATCCCGACCAACCTCCCGCCTGGACACCGCCGCCCGACGAATCCGACCGGCCGCGGCAGGTGCGCCGCATCCTGCGGCTGTTCCGTCCCTACCGGGGCCGTCTTGCCCTCGTCGGCCTGCTCGTCGGCGCCGCGTCACTCGTCTCGGTCGCCACGCCGTTCCTGCTCAAGGAGATCCTCGACACCGCGATCCCCGAGGGGCGCACCGGCCTGCTGAGCCTGCTCGCGCTCGGCATGATCGTCGGCGCCGTCCTCACCAGCGTCTTCGGTGTGCTGCAGACGCTGATCTCCACGACGGTCGGCCAGCGCGTCATGCACGACCTGCGCACCGCCGTCTACGCCCGGCTGCAGCGCATGTCGCTGGCCTTCTTCACCCGGACCCGCACCGGAGAGGTCCAGTCGCGCATCGCCAACGACATCGGGGGCATGCAGGCGACCGTCACCTCCACCGCCACCTCCCTGGTCTCCAACCTGACCAGCGTCGTCGCCACGATCATCGCGATGATCGCCCTGGACTGGCGGCTGACCGTGGTCACGCTCCTCCTGCTGCCGCTGTTCGTGTGGATGAGCCGCCGCGTCGGCAACGAACGCAAGAAGATCACCACCGAGCGCCAGAAGCAGATGGCCGCCATGGCCGCCACCGTCACCGAGTCGCTGTCCGTGAGCGGCATCCTGCTCGGCCGCACCATGGGCCGCGCCGACTCGCTCACGAAGTCCTTCGCCGACGAGTCCGAAGGGCTGGTCGACCTGGAGGTGCGCTCCAACATGGCGGGCCGCTGGCGCATGGCCGTCATCACGGTCGTCATGGCCGCCATGCCCGCCGTCATCTACTGGACCGCGGGAATGGCCTTCCGGTTCGGCGGCCCGGCCGTCTCGATCGGCACGCTCGTCGCGTTCGTCTCGCTCCAGCAGGGCCTGTTCCGGCCCACCGTCAGCCTGCTGTCGACCGGCGTCCAGATACAGGCGTCGCTCGCCCTGTTCCAGCGCATCTTCGAGTACCTCGACCTGCCCGTCGACATCACCGAGCCCGCGCGCCCGGTCCGGCTCGACCAGGTCAAGGGGGAGATCCGCTTCGAGGGAGTCTCCTTCCGGTACGACGACAAGGGCGGCCCCCTCCTCGACGACCTCGACCTCACCGTCCCCGCGGGCGGCAGTCTCGCCGTCGTCGGACCCACCGGCGCCGGCAAGTCCACCCTCGGCTACCTGGTGCCGCGCCTGTACGACGTGACGGGCGGCCGCGTCACACTGGACGGCGTGGACGTCCGCGACCTCGACTTCGACACCCTCGCGCGCGCGGTCGGCATCGTCTCCCAGGAGACGTACCTCTTCCACGCCTCGGTCGCCGACAACCTGCGCTTCGCCAAGCCGGACGCCACCGAGGAGGAGCTGCACGCGGCGGCGGGGGCGGCCCAGATCCACGAGCACATCATGTCCCTGCCCGACGGGTACGGGACGGTCGTCGGGGAACGCGGCCACCGCTTCTCCGGCGGGGAGAAGCAGCGGCTCGCCATCGCCCGGACCATCCTGCGCGACCCGCCCGTGCTCATCCTCGACGAGGCCACCAGCGCCCTGGACACCCGCACCGAGCACGCCGTGCAGAGGGCCATCGACGCGCTCTCGGCCGACCGCACCACGATCACCATCGCCCACCGGCTGTCCACCGTCCGCGGCGCCGACCAGATCGTGGTCCTGGACTCCGGCCGCGCGCTCGAACGGGGGACGCACGAAGAACTGCTGGCGCTGGACGGGCGCTACGCCTCGCTCGTACGCAGGGACGCCCGACTGGAGCCGACAAGATGACGATATGCGGAGTTTGTCGGTCTTCGCGGGTTACCGTGCCCGCATGCAGACGAACACTCCGCCACGGAGCACGATGCGACTCACGCGCCGGGGCCGGGCCGCTCTCATCGCGGCCGGAGCCGTCGCGGCGGCCACCGCCGTGGCGGTGCCCCTGATGGTCATCGGGTACGGGGACGGTGCCCGGGGCGGGCGTCCGGCCTCACTGGTCGTCCCGGAGGGCCTGCGGTCGGCCCAGATCTACGAGGCCGTCGACAAGGCCCTCGCCCTGCCCGCGGGCACCACCAAGAAGTCACTGGGCAAGGCGCGCCTGAAACTCCCGGCCGAGGCCGAGGGCAATCCCGAGGGCTACCTCTTCCCGGCGACCTACCCCCTCGACAGCGGGACGACCCCCGAGTCCCTGCTGTCCTCCATGGTCGACACCGCGAACGAGAGGTTCGGCGGCGGCCGCACCACGGCCGGCGCCCAGCGCAACGCCCTCGACGTCTACCAGGCGGTCACCACCGCCAGCATCGTCCAGGCCGAGGCCGCGACCGAGACGGACATGGGCAGGGTGGCCCGGGTCGTCCTCAACCGTCTGGAACGCGGCATGCCGCTGCAGATGGACTCCACCCTTAACTACGCGCTGAACCGCTTCACGCTGGACACCCGCGAGAGCGACACCCGCATCCAGAGCCCCTACAACTCGTACCAGCGCATGGGGCTGCCACCCACGCCGATCGCGAACCCGGGGGAGGACGCGATGCGGGCCGCGCTCCGGCCGCCGCCCGGCGACTGGCTGTACTTCGTCACGGTGAAACCTGGCGACACCCGCTTCACGGCCGACTACACGGAACACCAGCGGAACGTGGCCGAGTTCAACCGCGGGCGGGAGCGCGAGAGGAACCAGGAGCGCGGCAGCGCCGAGCCGGCACGGTGAGACGGCGGCACGGCACGCGGGTGTTCTCCGACGCACCCGCCGATCGGGAGCGTGACCTCACGCCGCGACCGGCTCCCCGGCCAGCAGGCGCCGGATGTCCCGTACCGCCGCGCGCCCGGCCCGGTTCGCGCCGATCGTGCTGGCCGACGGGCCGTACCCGACCAGATGGATCCGGGCGTCGGCGACCGCGCGGGTGCCCTCGACCCGGATGCCGCCACCCGGTTCCCGCAGCCGCAGCGGCGCCAGGTGGTCGACGGCCGGCCGGAAGCCGGTCGCCCACAGGATGACGTCGGCATCCACGTGCCGTGCCTCGTCGTCCCAGTCCACTCCGTCGGGCGTGATCCGGTCGAACATGGGCTGCCGGTCCAGCACACCGTCCGCCAGCCCCCGGCGGATCGCGTCGTTCAGCGGCAGACCGGTCACCGACACGACGCTCCTCGGCGGCAGCCCGCGCCGTACCCGTTCCTCCACGAGCGCCACGGCCGCGCGCCCCGCCTCCTCGCCGAAGTGACCTTCCCGGAAGACGGGCGGACGCCGGGTCACCCAGGTGGTCGCGGCGGCGTACGGGGCGATCTCCAGCAGGTGCTGGGTACCGGACGCGCCGCCGCCCACGACGACCACCCGCTGCCCCGCGAACTCCTCGGGGCCCGCGTACCGCGCCGTGTGCAGCTGCCGCCCGCGGAAGGTCTCCTGGCCCGGGTAGCGCGGCCAGAACGGGCGGTCCCAGGTGCCGGTCGCGTTGATCAGGGCCCGCGCCGACCAGGACCCGGCGGAAGTCTCCACGAGCAGCCGCCCCGCTTCCCCCTCGCGCACCGCCCGCACGTCGACCGGCCGGCGCACCCGCAGGCCGAAGGCCCGCTCGTACCGGTCGAAGTACTCCCCGACGACCTCGGCCGACGGGCGCGCCGGGTCCGCGTCCGTCAGCTCCATGCCCGGCAGCGCGTGCATCCCGTGCACCTTGCCCCACGTCAGTGAGGGCCACCGGAACTGCCAGGCGCCGCCCGGCCGGGGCGCGTGGTCGAGCACCACGAAGCCACGTTCCGGCTCGGCACCGGTGCGCCGCAGGTGATAGGCGGCGGACAGGCCCGCCTGACCGGCACCCACCACCACGACGTCGACGTCACGTACCCCGAAGTTGTCCACGTTTCCACCAACCGCGCCGAGGGCGCGGATCTTCCCGGCAGGCCGCCCGACGCGTCGAGGGCCGGGTGGGCGAGGATGGAGTCATGTCCGATGCCTTCACCACCCGAGTCCTGGACGTCTCCTCCGGATCCAGCGAGACGGTCGTCGATCTCACCCGCGACTGCGAGGCGTTCCTGCGGGAGGTGGCCGCCGGCCGCGACGGCCTCCTCAACGTCTTCGTCCCCCACGCGACCGCCGGCGTGGCGATCATCGAGACGGGCGCCGGCAGCGACGACGACCTGCTCACCGCCCTCCACTCGCTGCTCCCCGCGGACGACCGCTGGCAGCACCGCCACGGCAGCCCCGGTCACGGCCGCGACCACGTCCTCCCGGCGATCGTCCCGCCCCACGCCACCCTCCCGGTCGTCGACGGCCGGCTGGAGCTGGGGACCTGGCAGTCGGTGTGCCTCGTGGACACCAACAAGGACAACCCTGACCGGAAGGTGCGGCTGAGTTTCCTGGGCTGAGCGGGCGGGGCCCGGTCCGCGTCGCGGACCGGGCCCCGTGCCTGCCGTGTCAGACCCGGTCGGCCACGATCAGCAGGTACTGGAAGCTGCCGTTCGCGTACGCGCCGAGGAACGTGTCCTCGATGCCCGTGACCAGGTGGTCGGCCTCCTTGCGCAGCTCCCAGTACGGGACGGTGGCCGGGGTGAGGTCCTGGACGTGGACGGGCACGAGCCGGTTGCGGGCCATGGCGCGGAAGTACTCCGAGCGCGGGTGGATGTCGCAGATGTAGTGGGCGTTGATGAGGGACACCTCGCGGGAGGCCCGCCCGTACGTGTCGTCGTAGCAGCCGGTGATGGTGACGTAGCGTCCGCCGCGGCGCAGCAGCCGGGCGTGCTCCGCGAACAGCAGGTCCAGCTCCACGTACATCGTGGACTCGTTGTTCCAGGACGCCGCGTACGCGCCGGTGGCGAAGCCGGTGTCGAGCATGTCGCGCCGGTGGTACCGCACCTTGTCGGCGATGCCCCGCGACCTGGCCTGCTCGTTGGCGAACTCGGCCTGCTTCCGGGAGATCGTGACCCCGTCGGCGCCGCACCCGTACCGCAGATGGGCGACGACGCTGCCGCCCCCGCGCCCGCAGCCGGCGTCGAAGACCCGGTCGGCGGGGGAGAGGGGGCCGAGGTGGCTGGCGAGCAGCTCGGCCTGGGCCTGCTCCAGGCGGTGCAGCTCGGCGGTGACGCGCTCCCGGCGCCGGGCGGGATCGGTCTCGTCGAGCACCGACCGGTCGGCGTCCCCGACGCCGTAGTGGTGGTGGTAGAGGTCGTCGATCCTTCCGAGTTCGAGGTTGACCGGGTTCTCCTCGGCGTTCCAGTAGGCCGCGACGCGGTTCTGGTACGTGGACTGGGACGGCACCGGTGCGGTGGTGGTGCGGGCGTCGATCGTGGTCATCAGAGCTCCTCGTGATCGGGTGTGGGGGACAGGGGGCGGGACCCGGGAAGCCGGACGGGCGGGTCTCACCAGTAGTCGGGCAGGTGGTACCGGTGGGTGTTGGTGGCGTGCCACTCGTGGTTGCCGGAGACCCAGGCGGCGAGGCTCCCGGCGTAGCGCCCCACCAGCGGTGAGCCGGCGGACAGGGCCGCGGACTCCTCCTCGAACGCCGTCATGACCCGGTTGTGGATCTCGACGGCCTCCAGATAGGCGGCCTTCAGTCCGCACCGCTCGTTGGCGGCGATGACCCGGGGCAGGTTCAGGTGGGTGGGGTCGGCCAGTTCCTTGGTGAAGGAGTACAGGTCGTTGACGATCGTGGTGGCGTTGCAGGCGAGGGCGGTGATCCGCTGGATCTCCGGCCGGGCGTAGAGGGGTTCGGGCAGCTCGTAACCGTCCACGGCGTCGACGATCGACAGACAGGGGCGGAAGTTGTTGAACTGCCGCATCACCAGGTACTCCCACACCCGCGGCACGTGGCTCGTCTCGGCCCAGGCCGCCTCGGCGAGGTAGCCCAGGTGCAGCCGGGCGATGTCGTGCACGAACCGGCCCCTCTGGCTGGGGGTCGCGAAGGCGGCGTAGTCCTTCAGCGCCTCGTGGTAGGAGCGCAGTGGGCCGTCGGCCCGTACACCGCCGCGCCACTCCTCCTCCAGCTCAGGGGTGCCGTGGTACGGATCGATCGCCGCCTGCGCCATGACCAGCCGGCCGCCCAGGCCGCGCGGTGATCCGCCCCGGCCCTCCTCCGCCTCGCAGTAGCAGCTGTCGACGACGTTCTCGGCCAGCAGCAGCTCTCCCGCCACCGTGAGGCGGTCCAGGTCGAGCGCGCCCGGATGCTGGAGCACGACGGCCCGGCCGAACTGGAACCCCGCGAAGTCCCCCGTCCACGTCTCGGGGAACACGTCCAGCTCACGGGCCCAGGCCTCCAGCCTGCGGTCGATCTCGGCGGCCTTCTCCGGGTCGGCGGGGACGGCGGGCCGGTACAGCAGCCCGGGCACCGCCCCGGTGCGCCGGGCCGGCGTGATGCGCAGCGGACCCGGCGGCCCGGGCAGCCGCCAGGCACGGGGGGCGCCGGACTCCTCCGGCGTCACCGTCGCTCCACCCGGGACCTGCGGCGTGCCGGACGGACCGGCTGCCGGTGACATGGCGCTCATTCCGGCAACCACCCGACCTGGACGTTCTCCAGGACGCCCGCGGCATCGGGCACGAGGATCGCCAGGGAGTAGTAGGCGGTCACGAGGTAGCTCATGATGGCCGCCCGGTCGATGCCCATGAACCGCACGTTGAGTGCGGGTTCGAACTCCTCGGGGATGCCGGTCTGGTGGAGGCCGACGACCCCCTGGTCCTTCTCGCCCGTACGCAGCGCGATGATGCTGCTCGTGTGCTGCGCGCTGATCGGGATCTTGCCGCAGGGGAACACCGGGACGCCGCGCCACGCGGGCACCTCGTGCCCGTCGACGTTCACCGTGCCGGGCACCAGCCCCCGCCGGTTGCACTGCCGGAAGAAGGCCGCGATCGTCTTCGGGTGCGCCAGGAACAGCCGGGTCTTGCGGCGCATCGTCAGCAGCTCGTCGAGGTCGTCCGGGGTGGGCGGACCGGAGGAGGTGCTGATGCGCTGGGCGTGGTCGATGTTGTGCAGCAGTCCGAACTCACGGTTGTTGACCAGCTCCCACTCCTGGCGCTCACGGATCTCCTCGACGGTCAGGCGGAGTTGCTGTTCGGTCTGGTTCATCGGGTCGTTGAAGAGGTCGGCGACCCGGGTGTGCACGCGCAGCACCGTCTGCGTCAGGGACAGTTCGTACTCGCGCGGGGCCAGTTCGTAGTCGACGAAGCCGCCGGGGATGACGGGCTCGCCCACGTGCCCGGCGCTGACGGGCACCTCGGCCTCGCCCTTGCGGTTCATGGGCCTGCCGTGCCGCTCCGCGAACGCCTCCAGATGGGCGGCGAGGGACGGGGCGCGCTCCACGAGGTCCTCGAGGACGTCCCAGGGAAGGGCCATGACCACTCCCGCGGTCTCGGCCCGTACCGAACCGAGCCACAGCGGGTCGGCCCGGCCCACGGCCTCGTCCCCCAGGCCCTCGCCGTCCGTGACGACTCCGAGGACCTCCTCCTCGCCGTACTTGCCGGTGGTGTAGCGGGTGAACCGCCCGTGGACGATCAGGTACGCCTCGGTGACGGGCTGCCCGGCCTCGAAGAGGACCTGTCCTGCGCGGACGTTGCGGACCCGGAACCGTGAGGCGATCTCCCGCAGCACCTCCGTGTCGGAGTAGCCGCGCAGCGCCGGCAGTTCGGTGAGGGTCCGGGGGACGACGTGGACGCGGTCGCCGCCGTTCTGCTCGAACTGCACCCGGCCCCGGCCGACGCGGAGCTGGAGGCGGCGGTTCACCCGGTAGGTGCCGCCCTTGACGTCCACCCACGGCAGTATCTTCAGCAGCCAGCGCGAGGTGATGGCCTGCATCTGTGGCGCGGACTTGGTGGTCGTGGCGAGCCGGCGCGCGGCCCGGGTGCCGAGACTGGTGAGCGGCGCGTCGCCGTCGGGTCCCGCGGGGGCGGGGGCCGTGGGGCTGTCGGGGGTGTGTTCCGGCGTGCTGTCCGGGACGGTCACTGTCCCTCCCAAGGGTGAGCGGACGAAGGTGCAACGGGCAGGGGCCGGGCACCACGGACGGGCCGGCGGACGGGCCGGCGGACGGAGTCGTCACCGGTGGGCGGGCTCGGGTGCGGGCGTGGGAGCGGGCGCGAGAGCCGGTGGGGACGTACGAGGAGGGCAGCCGGCGTACCGGCGGTGACGGGTGTCCGCGTGTCCGCACGTTCACGTGTCCGCAGGAGAGCGGGACAGTGGTCGGGCAGGAAGCGGGGCGGCGGATCGCGCGCCCCGGGGCCGAGGGCCGAGGACCGTCAGGGCGTCCCGTGGGGTATGGGGGCTTCCGGCGTCGTCGCGAGGGAGTGGGACCGTCCGCCTGGGACGGGTCCGCGGTGGCGGGGGAGACCGGGGACGGCCTCCGGGGCGGTGGACACCATGACAGCGACCTCGTGACGGTGCGTGCGACCGGGCTGTGTGCGTTGCACGACAACCCAAACAGTCCTGGTGGCGGTCGTGCACCGCGTGAAGGGGGCGCTTTCCGAGCCCTGGTGGTACGGGACGGACGCGCGGGGTGAAACGTCGAGGCGCGCGTGCTCCTGCGCCGGTCACTCGCCTCCCCTGCACCGGCGCGAGAGGCGCGCGGGCCGGGAGAGGCGCACGTGGATGGGGTGGGGTGTGCGTGGGCGGGGTGGGGCGGGCGTGCGCGGGGAGGGGCGTGCGCGGGTCAGGCGACGGATGCCGGACGCATGAGCCAGTCCAGCGCCGCCCGGGCGGTGAACGCGCGCTGGCCGCCGCGCACCAGCAGCGCCGCCGTGGCGAACACCGGGTCGTCCGCCTGCGCCGCGAGGTACGGGACGGCGATGCAGCGCATGCCGGCCGCGTGGGCGGCGGCCGCGCCCGGAGCCGCGTCCTCCACGACCACGCAGTCGGCGGGGGCGGCACCGAGGCGCCGCGCGGCCTCCAGGAACACGTCGGGCGCCGGCTTGCCGCGGGGCACCTCGTCGGCCGAGACGACCGTCCTCAGGTGCTCGGCCAGTCCCGTGCCGGTCAGGATGGCCTCGATCGCCTCCCGTGACGAGCCGGAGGCCACGGCCATCGGCACCCCTTCGTCCGCCAGCAGGGCGACGAACGTCCGCATCTCGGGGTACGCGCGCGTGGAGGCCCGCGCCAGCTCCAGATAACGGCGGTTCTTGTCGGCGAGCAGCTCCTCGACCGGGGCGTCGAGGCCGTACCGCACCCTCCACCGGGTGATCGTCTCCCGCGTGCTGATGCCCACGTACCGCTCGTGATCCGCCCAGGTGAAGTCCGTGACGCCCTGCTCGGCGAGGGTCTGGCGGCCGGCCTCGAAGTAGTTGGGCTCGCTGTCCACGAGTGTGCCGTCGAGGTCGAAGACGACCGAGATGGTGCCGAGGGTGCTCATCCGCACAGCATGCCAAGCACGCTCCCGGCCCCGAGAGATCACCCCCCGGCCGCCCGCCCGACCGCCTCGACCAGCGGCAGCGTCCGGTACGGCACACGTTCGCGCAGTGCCACCTCGGTGCGGGTGCGGACCACGCCGGGCAGGCTGATCAGCTTCTGGATCACGTCCTCCAGGTGGGCGTTGTCGCGCGCCACGACCCGGGTCAGGAGGTCGCCGCCGCCCGTGATCGAGAACGCCTCGATGATCTCCGGTACGACGGCCAGGGCCTCGCCCACGTCGTCGAGATGGCCCTGGGTGACCTCGATGTGCACGAACGCGAGTACCGGGTGCCCGAGCGCGGCGGGCGACAGCGAGGGGCCCGTCCCGGTGATCACGCCGTCCCGCTCCAGCCGGTCCAGGCGGGCCTGCAGGGTGCCGCGCGCGACGCCGAGGACACGGGCGTACTCGCGCGCGCTGGTGCGCGGCTGCTCCAGGAGCAGCCGAAGGATGCGGGTGTCGAGCTCGTCCACGGCCATGGTCCGTTGGCCTCCCGGTCGCCTTGGGTGATCGTCAATGACTGTACCAATGGCCCAGCGGAGCAGCAGCCTGTTGAGCCATTGCCGTACTGATGCTTTCCTGATCACTGTCAATGGCGCCGCGCAGTGCAGGACGGCAATGAGGCCGGAACCGTGCCCGCGGCGCCATCCCCATGTCATGTCATGGGTCCCGGCCGAGGTCCCGCTGCCGCGCGGCGGGCCCGGACCGGGTCCTGACCTTCTTGGTCCCGATCTTCTTGGTTCTCCTCGGGAGGGGGCGTGCTGCCGGCGGTGAAGAGGATGTTCATGGCTCCGGATCCGGGCCTGCTGCGTCTGCGGGTGTCGCTGCGCGCGGTGCTCGGCATCGGTCTCGCGGTGACCGCGTCGGAACTGGCCGGGCTGTCGCTGACCGCGTCGATCACCGGCGGACTCGCGGCCCTGCTCGCGCTGTTCACGGTCGCCGACGCCGGCGTGCGCGCCCAGGCGGTCACCACGGCGCTGCTGCCGGCCGCCGGCTTCCCGGTCCTCGCGCTCGCGACCGTGCTGCACGGGACACCGGCGCTGCGGGACGCGAGCTGGCTCGTCGTCGTCTTCTGCGGGGTCTACGCCCGCCGATGGGGGCCGCGCGGCCACGCGCTCGGCATCTTCGCGTTCATGACCTTCTTCGTCACCCAGTTCCTGCACGCGGTCCCCGCCCAGCTGCCGGAGCTGTACGCGGCCATGGGCCTCGCGCTGGCCACGGCGTTCGGCGTGCGCTTCGGCGCCTGGTGCATCGAGCGGCGCGTCCCGCCGGCCGCCGCGCCCCCTCCGCTCGCCGGGCGCGGGCTGGCCCGGCCGACCACACGGCAGGCCTTCCAGGCCACGGCCGCCTGTGCCTTCGCCATGGCCGCCGGGCAGGTCCTCTCGGAGGAGCGCTGGTACTGGGCCGTCGGCGCCGCCTGGTGGATCTTCGTCAACACCGCGTCGCGGGGCGAGACGCTCGTACGCGGTTTCCGCCGCCTGCTCGGCACGGTCACCGGGATCGCGGCCGGGCTGCTCGTCGCCGTGCCCCTGCACGGCGCCCCGGCGCCCACCGCCGCGCTCGTCGCGGTCTGTGTGTTCGGCATCTTCTACACGGCCCCGCTCTCCTACAGCTGGATGATGTTCTTCGTGACGGTCCTGGCCGGTCTGCTGTACGGCCTGCTGGGTGTGCTCCATCCGGGGCTGCTGGCGCTGCGGCTGACGGAGACGGCCGCCGGCGCCGCCGGTGCCGCGCTCGCCGTGGCGCTGGTCCTGCCCGTCACCACCCACACCGTCACCGACGGCTGGGTGGGGCGGGCCCTGCACGCCGTGCACGGGTGCACCGCCGCGGCGGCCCGGCGGCTGGCGGGAGACACCACCGCGGATCCCGCGGCGCGCGCGGCGGAACTCGAGGTGCTGCTGGGGCGTGTACGGCTGTCGCTCGCTCCCCTCGTGCATCCCCTCAATCCCTTGCGGGCGCGCAAGGAGCGGGCCCGCCGGGTGCTCGCCCTGCTGGACGACTGCGCCCGGGAGGCACGCGGTCTGGTGGCCGTCGCCGCCGATCCGGACGCCTCGCACGACGCCCGCCTCACGGCGGCGTGCCTGCGGGTCGAGACGGCGGTCGAGACCCTGGTGGGGGCGGTGCCGGAGCGCGCCGTCCCGGCGCACGCGGGCGCGCCCGGGCACCATCCGGGCGCGGAGCAGGCCCTCGCACATCTGCACGGTCTGGAGCAGGCGCTCCTGGCCCTGGCGGCGCCCCTGCACCGCTCGCCCCTGGCCGGAATCTGACGGCTGGAGGGGGGACGGCTGGCTTCTCCGCCCCCTCTCGCCTCCTGCGACTTGGTCTAGACCTACTGCTACCGTCTGCCCGAAGCGGACGGCACAGCGAGAGGGGACAGCGGTGGCGGAGGAAGCGGAAGGTGCCCACGGCCGGGGCGGACGGGCGTTCATCGGGTCCTTCACGACGGCCGGCGGCCCGGGCATCGTCCTGGCGGCGGTGGACGCGGCGAGCGGCGCCCTCACTCTGGCGAGCGGCGGTGCGAGCGGCACGGACGGCCCGCCGAACCCGTCGTACCTCGCCCTGTCGCCCGGCGGCGACCTGCTCTACGCGGTCAGCGAGACTGACGAGGGCGCCGTGGCCGCCTACCGGGTGACCGGCGACGGCCTCGAACCGGCCGGGCCACCGGTGCCCGTGCCCGGCGCCGGGCCCACGCACCTCGGTCTGTTCGACGGCCACGTCCTGACCGCCGACTACGGGTCCGGCAGCGTCACGGCCGTGCCGCTGCGCGCCGACGGCACCCTCGCGCAGGCCGCCTCCGGAGTGCTCCGGCACACCGGTTCCGGGCCGCACCCGGAACGCCAGCGGGAGCCGCACGCCCACCAGGTGCAGGCCGGCCCCGGCGGCCGCTGGGCCGTCGGCGTCGACCTCGGCACGGACTCGGTGCTCGTGTACGCGCTGGACGACGGGCGGCCCGTGCTGCACGACCGGACGGCGCTCCGGCCCGGCTCGGGCCCCCGCCACCTGGCCTTCCACCCGGGCGGCCGGTACGCGTACGTCGTGCACGAACTCGTGCCGGTCGTCACCGTCTGCCGGTGGGACCCGGCGGCGGGGGCGCTGCGCCCGCTGGCCGAGGTACCGCTGCTGCCGGGCACCTGGGACGGCGACGCGTACCCGTCCGGGATCGCGGTGTCGGCCGACGGCCGCTTCGTGTGGACGGCGACCCGCGGCCAGGACGTGCTGTCCGTGCTCGCGGCGGACGGGCGCGGTGAGGCGCTCCGCCTGGTGGGGACGGTGCCCTGCGGCGGGCACTGGCCGCGCGCGCTCACCGCCTCGGAGCGGTTCCTCTACGTCGCCAACGAGCGCTCCGGTGACGTCACCTGGTTCGCCGTCGACCCGGAGACGGGCATGCCCCGGCGTGGCGGCTCGGTCGCGGTGCCGGCTGCGTCGTGCGTGGTGCTCGGCTGACGCGCACCCCCGCCGGCTGTGGCGCCGGCGCACAGCGCGAGGGCCCGCTCCCACGTACACGGGAGCGGGCCCTCGCGACGTGCGGACGCGGGCGGGTGCCCGAGGCTCAGCGGGCCGGCGTGCTCTGCGGCTGCTGCGGGGCGATGCCCAGCGCCGTCGTGTACTTGGAGAGCACCAGCTTGCCGATCGCCGGGTAGGCGCCGAGCGCCTCGGCCGTGGAGCAGCCCGCCTCCTCGGCGGCCGCCGCCAGCAGCCCGGCGTCGATCTCCGGGCCGATCAGGTACGGGGCGAGTGCGAGCTGCTGGGAGCCGGAGTTGCGCAGCTGCTCCGCGACGGACGTGATCGAACCGTCCTCGTCGAGCGCCGCCGCCATCACCGGCACGGCGAGCCGCGCGGCCAGCAGCATGCCCGTGATCCCGGCCGCCTGCACGGCCTCGTCGCCGCCCACCGACGCCAGGATGATGCCGTCCGCCGCGGTCGCCACCGTGAACAGCCGGGCGCGGTCGGCGCGCGCCAGGCCGGCCTCGGACAGCCGTACGTGCAGCGCCTCGGCGAGCAGCGGATGCGGACCGAGGACATCGGTCAGTTCGGCACCGACACGGCTCTCCATCACGGCCTGCCGGACCTGGCGCAGCAGTGAACCGTCCGGGCCGGCCAGCAGCGGCACGACCACGCCCACGGGCCCGTCGGGCTCCTTCACGTCCGCGCCGGCGGCACGCGCGTGCTCGTAGCGGGCCGTGCGTTCCGCGCCGGCGCGCGCGAGCACGGACTGCAGGGTCGGGAACTCGTCACCGTCGCCGTCGAGGTACCCGATCCGCGCGTCCAGGCCGGGCAGCTCGGAGCGCGCGATGCTCACGACCTCCTCGGCGAGGCCGCGCGTGGCGGCGCTGGGCACGCCCGGCACCGCGAGGACCAGGGCGGGCGCGTCCTCGGGAGCCACCAGCGGCTCCGGACGGCGGTGTCGCCCGGGCTGGCGGGGCCGCGGCATTCGTACAGGCAGGCCGGCTGCGGGCCCAGTGGGGGAACTCATGGCGACGCATGCTACTGGCTTCCTGGGTTCCCCTGTTCGGGGAGGGTGCAGGTGAGCGGTATCCGTCCGTATTTGTCTGATGGATTACTTGCCGATCAGCGGAGAAACGTGTCGTCCCGCCCCGTCGCGCGGCGGCTGCCGGACCAGTGGAACGCGCACCGGGCAAGGGGAGTCCAGGCTCCTTCCGGTACGTCAGTTTCCGGCCACCTCGTACAGCATCCGCTCGTCGCGTGGCAGCGCGAGCCCGCCGACCGCGAGTTCGGTGGCGATGCGTACCGCGCCGTGCAGCGGATCGCCCTCGGCCGGCACGCGGCGTGCGTGCGGCAGCCGCTCCTTCAGCTCCGTCTCCAGTGGTACGAGGAGGGGCTCGCCCATGCGGAAGACACCTCCGGTGAAGGCGATCAGGGGCTCGTCGGAGGCCGGGCAGACCGCTGCGGCGGAGTCGGCCATGTGCCGGGCCGCCGCGCGCAGGATGTCGGCCGCCACCGGGTCGTGCCCGGCGCAGACGGCGACCTGTGGGGCGAAGGAGGCGAGCACGGCGGGGCGGTCGGTGCGCGGGTAGAGGCGCCCGGGCAGCTCGTCGACGGGACCGAACGTCTTCTCGGCGCAGGCCAGCAGGGGCGCCGAGCCACCGGGGCGGCCGTCGTGGGCGCGCAGCGCCGCCTCCAGGCCCGCCCGGCCGATCCACGCACCGCTGCCGCAGTCGCCCAGCAGATGGCCCCAGCCGTCGGCCCGGTGCCAGCTCTCGAGATCGGTGCCGATCGCGATCAGCCCGGTGCCGGCGGCGATCACCGCGCCGGCCCGGGTGCCCAGCGCGCCCGTGTAGGCGGTGACCGCGTCGGCGACCAGGGCGATCCTGGGCCCGCCGAACTCGCCCGCCAGTGCGGAGGGGAGGTCGGCGCGCATCCGGTCGCCGAGGGCGGCGAAACCGGTGGCGCCGATGACGACCGCCCGCGGCGGGCCGGCCCCGGCGGTGTCGAGCAACCGCCGTGCCATGGGCAGCAGCAGCTCCAGCAGGTGCCCCGCGTCGACACCTCGCTCCCCGATCCGCACGGGTTCGTCGGACACCGAGGGAGCGCTGAGGGCCGCACCGCCCGCCGCCAGCACGGCCCGCAGACCCGAACCCCCCGAGTCCACGGCCAGCACGAGGGGCGCGCCCGTACCGACGGGTCCGGCGGTCGGAACGGTCCGTGTGCCGGGTACGGTCCGTGTGCCGGGTACGGCCTGTGTGGCGGGTGCGTCGGCCGGGGCGGCCCGTGCGGCCGTCGGCGTGCGGCGCGTCGTACGACGGGACGTACCGCCGCACGCCGCACCGCGTGCCGTGGGCCGGGGCCGGCCCGTCATCGTGACCGGAGCGGCCGGGGTGTCCGGCGGTGGCGTGGACCGCGCCGGCGCCCCGCTCCGGAGGCCGCCCCGCTCCGGTGCCTCGCCGTGCCCCGGCCCCGACCCCGGCCCGGTCATGGCAGGCGCCAGTCCACCGGCTGCGCTCCCTGCCTCAGGAGCAGGTCGTTGGCGCGGCTGAACGGGCGGGAGCCGAAGAAGCCGCGGTCCGCGGACATCGGCGAGGGGTGGGCGGACTCGATCGACGGGTAGTCGCCGAGCAGGGGACGCAGGTTACGGGCGTCGCGGCCCCACAGGATGGACACCAGCGGGCGGTCGCGCGCCACGAGGGCCCTGATCGCCTGCTCGGTGACCTCCTCCCAGCCCTTGCCGCGGTGCGCCGCCGGCCGCCGCGGAGCCGTGGTGAGCGCCCGGTTGAGCAGCAGGACGCCCTGCCGGGTCCACGGCGTGAGGTCCCCGTCGGACGGCTGGGGCAGCCCCAGGTCGCCGTGGAGCTCGCGGTAGATGTTGACGAGGCTCCCCGGCAGCGGCCGCACGTCCGGCGCGACCGAGAAGGAGAGCCCCACCGCGTGCCCCGGCGTCGGGTACGGGTCCTGTCCGACGATCAGGACGCGGACGTCGTCGAAGGGCTGCTGGAAGGCGCGCAGGACGTTCGCCCCGGCGGGGAGGTAGGTGCGTCCCGCGGCGATCTCGGCGCGCAGGAACTCGCCCATCTCCGCGATCCGCCCGGTCACGGGTTCGAGGGCCTTCGCCCAGCCCGCCTCGACGATTTCATGCAAGGGTCGTGGTGCCACGGGCGTCACCCTACTGCCGTCCGCGCGACGGCGATCATCCAGTGGCCGACGTACGACCGGGAACGACCGGTCGGCTGTGGAACGGACCGCTCGCCGGGCGGACTTGGCGGACACGGGGACGCGGTGTGCACGGCTGTGCCGGCGCTCTCCATGTGCATGTGCGGCACGACCTTCAGTCCACGACCGCCGCGCGCACGCACAGCACGTCCGGCAGATGGGCCGCGAGCTGCCGCCAGCTGTCGCCGTCGTCGTCGGAGGCGTACACCTCGCCGTTGCGGTTGCCGAAGTAGACGCCCGCCGGGTCGGCGCCGTCCGTGCACATCGCGTCGCGCAGCACCGTGCCGTAGTGGTCGCCGTCCGGCAGTCCGGCGGAGAGGGGTTCCCAGCTCTTGCCCGCGTCCGCCGTGCGGAAGACGCGACAGCGCCGGCCGGCCGGCACCCGGTCCGCGTCGGCGGTGATCGGGAAGACGTACGCGGTGTCCCCGCGGTGCGGGTGGGCGGTCACGGTGAACCCGAACGTCGACGGCAGCCCCTCGCCGATGTCCGTCCAGTGCGCGCCCGCGTCGTCGCTGCGGTACACACCCCAGTGGTTCTGCAGGTACAGCCGGTCGGGTACGACGGCGTCGCGCGCGATCTTGTGCACGCACTGGCCGAACTCGGGGTTCGGGTCGGGCAGGAACACCGCGGAGACGCCGGAGTTGGAGGGGGACCAGGTCGAGCCGCCGTCTCCGGTGCGGAACACCCCGGCCGCCGAGACGGCGACCGTCACGGCCCGCGGATCACGTCCGTCGGTGAGGACGGTGTGCAGCCCCTCGCCGCCGCCACCGGGCGCCCACCGGCCGCGCGTGGGGTGCTCCCACAGCGGCCGTACGAGTGTGAAGCTCTCCCCGCGGTCCTCGGAGCGGTACAGGGCGGCCGGTTCCGTGCCCGCGTACACCACGTCCGGTTCGGCCGCCGACGGGTGCAGCTGCCAGACCCGCTCCAACGAGGCGCCGGTGTCCTCGGGGAACCTGACGGGCGCCTGGGCGGGCTCGGTCCAGGTCCGCCCCAGGTCGTCGGAGTGGAAGACCGAGGGGCCCCAGTGCGCGCTGTCGCCCCCGACGAGCAGCCGGGGCGTGCCGCGCCGGGTGTCGATGGCGACCGAGTACACCGCCTGCGCGGAGAAGTACGGGCTCTCGTCGAACTCCCATCGCCCCCGGGCGGCGCCGTCGCGCCGCCGCCCGACGAAAAGACCCTTGCGGGTGCCAACGGTGAGCAGAATGCCGGTCATGCCGACCACCTCCGGGACGTCGCTGTCTTAAGGCACGGCCAGTCTGCACCCCGGCACTGACAGTCACCCCGAAAGGCGGGTGTCGCCGCAGGTCGGAGCACGGATCCGGGGTCGCGGTGGGGAATCGCGGCGGGGCACGGCGAGAGGGGAGGGCGGGGTGGCAGGTCGCGCGGACACCGGGTGACCGCGCCGCCGGACCCCGGTTGTTGCCGCTGCCCTCCCGGGTCATTCTTGGACATATGGTGACGGCGCCGCGTGGACCCGAGCGGACGGACCCGGCCGGTGACGTCCTGGCCGTGGTCGACGCGCACGGCACGGTGACGGGCTGGAGCGAGGGCGCGCGCCTGCTGACCGGCTACCCGGCGGCCGAGGTCACCGGCCGGCCGGTGACCGCCCTGGTGGACGGGGACGCGGCCGGGATCTGGCGGACCCTGTGCGCGGACGGCGGCGCGACGGTGCTCCTGCGCCACCGTGACGGCCGCCGGGCCGAGCTCACGGTCCGGGTGTGCCCCGTACGGGGCGGGTGGCCGGCCTATGTGGTCACCGCGGTCGCCGCGGCACCGGACGCCGCCGAGTGCGCGCTGGTGGACGCGGTCTTCCGGCAGGCCTCCATGCCGATGTGCGTCCTGGACACCGAGCAGCGGTACCTGCGCACCAACGAGGCGGCGTCCCAGGTCATGGAGCAGCCCGAGGCGGAGGTGAAGCACCGGTACATGCAGGAGATCGTGACGGACCCCGGATTCCAGCGCCACCTGCGGATGGTCGTGGAGACCGGGCGGCCGGTCCACTACGAGAGCCGCACGAGCGCGCCGTCCGGACGCCGCATGTACGCCTGGAACATCGAGATCTGGCCGGTGCGCGACTCCGCGGGCGAACTGATCGGCACCGCGCTCGCCGCGCAGGACAGCAGCGAGCAGTACCTGGCCCGGCAGCGGCTGGCCATCCTCAACGAGGCCGCCGACGCGCTCGGCACCCGGCTGGACGTGGCCCACACCGCCGAGGAGCTGGCCGGCCTGGCCGTGCCCCGGTTCGCGGACTTCGCGGCCGTCGACCTGCTGGACTCGGTGCTCCGGGGCGAGGAGCCGCCGCCGCTGGGCGTCGTGGGCGGTGACGCGAAGCTGTGCCGGGTCGCGCACCAGTCCCTGGACGCGCCCGCACCGGGCCCCGTCACCGAGCTGGGCGCGGTCGAGAGCCACCCGCCCACCTCACCGCCCGCCCGTGCGCTCGCCACCGGCGGGATCGTGCTCGCCCGCACCGGAACGGCCGACGTGGACGACTGGATCGAACAGCGGGCCGCCGGTCACTCCGGGGTGAACATGAACACGTGGCGGGACCAGGACCTGTCCCTGATGGCGGTGCCCCTGGTGGCGCGGGGCACCACGTTGGGCGTGGCCACGTTCGCCCGGATGATGCGGCCCGAGCAGCCCATCGCCTTCGACCACGACGACGTGTCGCTCGCCCAGGAGCTGGCCAGCCGGGCCGCCGTGTGCGTGGACAACGCCCGCCGCTACACCAGGGAGCGGACCACGGCGCTGGCCCTGCAGCGCAGTCTGCTGCCGCACGCCCTGGCGGGCCAGGTGGCCGTCGAGTTCGCGTCCCGGTACCTGCCCGCGCTGTCGCAGGCGGGCGTGGGCGGTGACTGGTTCGACGTGATCCCGCTGTCCGGGACCCGGGTGGCGCTGGTCGTCGGCGACGTCGTGGGCCACGGCATCCACGCCTCGGTGACCATGGGCCGGCTGCGTACGGCCGTCTGGACGCTCGCCGACGTCGACCTGCCGCCCGACGAACTGCTCACCCACCTCGACGACCTCGTGGGGCACCTGGCGACCGACGCGACGGACGAGAACCGGGAGGCCGGGGAGATCGCGGCGACCTGTCTGTACGCCGTCTACGACCCGGTGTCCCGGCGCTGCACGGTCGCCTCCGCCGGCCACCCTCCACCCGTCCTGAGGCTGCCCGACGGCTCCGTGCGGGTCGTCGAGGTGTCCGCCGGACCGATGCTCGGCGTGGGCGGGCTGCCGTTCGAGGCCACCGAGATCCAGCTGCCGGAGGGCTCCCTGCTGGCCCTCTACACCGACGGGCTCATCGAGGGCCGCGAACTCGACGTGGACGCGGGGACGCGGACGCTGTGCGCCGCCCTCGCCGCCCCGGCCGAGAGCCTCGACGACCTGTGCGACACCGTGCTGCGCTCCTGCCTGCCGGACCGGCCCGGTGACGACGTGGCCCTGCTGATCGCCCGCACCGAGGGCCTGGACGCGGAACGGGTGGCCGTCTGGGACATGCCCGCCGATCCGGCGATGGTCGCCACCGCCCGCCAGCACACCATCGAACAGCTGGCCCGGTGGGGGCTGGCGGAGACGGCCTTCGTCACCGAACTGGTGGTGAGCGAGCTGGTCACCAACGCCATCCGCTACGGCGGCGCCCCCATCCAGCTGCGGCTCATCCGCGACTCCTCGCTGATCTGCGAGGTGTCCGACGCCAGCAGCACCTCACCGCATCTGCGCCGGGCGCGCACCTACGACGAGGGCGGCCGGGGCCTCCTCCTGGTCGCCCAGCTCACGGACCGCTGGGGCACCCGCCCGAACGGCAACGGCAAGACCATCTGGGCGGAGCAGGTGCTCCCGGCGGACTGAGCGGAACGGCCCCCCCGCTCGGAAGGAACCGTCCCGCGCACGCGGACTTCAGACCGACCGGTGGTACTGGTCCGGGACGTACGGCTCGGCACCGAGCGCACGGGCGGCGTGCCGTGCGAACGAGGGGTCGCGCAGCAGCTCGCGGCCCAGCAGCACGGCGTCCGCCTCGCCGTTGACCAGGATCTTCTCGGCCTGCTCGGCCTCCGTGATCAGGCCCACGGCGGCCACGGGCAGCGTGGACCCGGCCTTCACGCGCGCGGCGAAGGGCACCTGGTAGCCGGGGCCGGTGACGATGCGGACGCCGGAGGCGTTGCCGCCGGTCGACACGTCGAGCAGGTCCACGCCGTGGTCCTTGAGCTCGGCGGCGAAGCGCACCGTGTCGTCGGCCGTCCAGCCGCCCTCCTCCAGCCAGTCGGTGGCCGAGATGCGGAAGAACAGCGGCTTGTCCTCGGGCCACACCTCACGCACGGCGTCGACGACCTCGAGCGCGAAGCGGACGCGGTTCTCGTAGGAGCCGCCGTACTCGTCGGTGCGCTTGTTGGAGTGCGGCGAGAGGAACTCGTTGATCAGGTAGCCGTGGGCGCCGTGCAGCTCGGCGACCTCGAAGCCGGCGGCCAGGGCGCGGCGGGCGGCGTCGACGAAGAGCTGGACGTGCTCGCGGATCTGCTCGACGGTCAGCTCGGCGGGCACCGGGTGGCCCTCCTGGAACGGCACGGCGCTCGGTGCGAGCGGCTGCCAGCCGTACGGCTCGTCCTGGCCGATCGGCTCGCCGCCCTTCCAGGGGCGTTCGGTGGACGCCTTGCGGCCGGCGTGCGCCAGCTGGATGCCGGGGACGGTGCCCTGGCCCTTCAGGAAGTCCGTGATCCGGCGGAACGCCTGGACCTGGGTGTCGTTCCAGATGCCGAGGTCGTAGGGCGAGATGCGGCCCTCGGGGCTGACGGCGGTGGCCTCCACGATGATCAGGCCGGTGCCGCCGGTGGCGCGCGCCGCGTAGTGGGCGAAGTGCCAGTCAGTGGGGGCGCCCGCGCCGGGGCCCTCCGGAGCGGCCGAGTACTGGCACATCGGAGGCATCCACACCCGGTTCGGGATGGTCAGTTCACGCAGGGTGTAGGGCTCGAAGAGCGCGCTCACGGAAGGACTCCGTTCGTGGGGGACCAGGGAATCGTTCGTACGATAGTCATCGTAGTACGGCGTGTGTCAAACTACGATGCCTCTCGTACAATTCCCCGCATGAGGAATCCCATGGAGGGGTTCCGGAATAAGCTCCCCGGAGACATCCCGGACGAAGTGGAGAGCCGCTGTGACGACCCCCGTCCCCGTCCCCGTCAGCGCCGGTGGCCGTGAGCTGCCGCACCCCCGGCGTGCGGAGATCCGCCTGGAGAACGTGCTGCAGGCCCTGGCCGATCCGATGCGGCTGGGCATCGTGCGGGAGCTCGCGGCCGCAGGCGGCAACGAGCTCTCCTGCTCGCAGTTCGACCTGCCGGTCACCAAGTCCACGAGCACGCATCACTTCCGGGTGCTGCGCGAGAGCGGGGTGGTCCGGCAGGTCTACCGGGGCACGGCCAAGCTGAACGGCCTGCGCGAGGACGATCTGGACGCGCTGTTCCCCGGACTCCTCGGCCGCGTCCTCGACGCGGCCACCCGGCAGGCGGACCGGCTCGGCGGCTGACCCCGCGGGGTCAGGCCCGGTCGCCCCGCGCCGCGGCCCGCAGGGACGTCCAGTCGGACAGCTTCACCACGCCGCGCCCGAGCGACGCCCCGAGCTCCGCCTCGGCGCGTTCGATCGCCCGCCAGCCGGACCAGTCGACGGGCGCGTGCCCCTCCGCGCGCAGTACGGGGAGCGGATCGCCCGGCAGGTCGCGCCGCAGGAGCGCGGGCGCGTCCAGGAGCAGCGAGGTCACCGTCTCCTTGGCGCAGGGCCGGTTGGTGCCGATCACCCCGGTCGGGCCCCGTTTGATCCACCCGGCCACGTACTCGCCCGGCGCGAGAACGCCCTCGCGCAGCACCCGCCCGCCGAGGTGCGGCACAGTGCCGAGCCCGGCGTCGAACGGCAGCCCCTCCAGCGGCACCCCGCGGTAGCCCACCGACCGCAGCACCAGCTGGGCCTCGATCTCCTCGTACCGTCCGGTCCCGGTCACCGAGCCGCGGCCGTCCGGTTCCGTCCGCTCGAAGCGCACCGCGCCCACCCGGTCGCCGCCGGGGCGGTCGGGCAGCAGCGCGACGGGCCGCAGGAAGAAGCGCAGCCGCAGCCGGTGCCGGGCGTCCTCGCGAGGGGGCGCGTCCGCCCAGCCGCGCAGCACCTCCACGTTGCGGCGTTGGGCGCCGGGCAGCTCCGCGGGGTCGGCGTACCCGGGGTCGAGCTCCAGGTCGGCCCGCTCGACGGTGACCCGCGTGTCCGGCAGGGAGCCCAGCTCGCGCAGTTCCTTGGTGGTGAAGCGGGCCTGGGAGGGGCCGCGCCGCCCCACCATGTGCACCTCGGTGACCTCGCTGGCGGCGAGCGCGCCGAGCGCCGCCTGGGGCATGTCGGTGGGGCTCAGTTCGGTGACGCCCCGCGCCAGCATCCGGGTCACGTCCACCGCGACGTTGCCGACGCCGATGACCACGGCCGTGCGCGCCCCGTGCAGGAAGTCGTCCGCCAGGGCGGCGGCGGTGTCGGGGTGTCCGCTGTACCAGGACACGAACTCGGTCGCCGACCAGCTGCCGGACAGCTCCTCACCGGGCACGCCGAGCCGGCGGTCGGTGGCGGCGCCCACGCAGTAGACCACCGCGTGGTACAGCTCGCGCAGCCGGGCGGTCGGCAGCCCCGCGGGGCCCACCTCGACTCCGCCGAGGAAACGGACCCGGTCGTGCTCCAGCACGGTGCGCAGGGTGTTCTGCAGGGACTTGATCTTCTCGTGGTCGGGCGCGACGCCGTAGCGCACCAGGCCGTACGGGCACGGCAGTCGGTCCAGGACGTCGACGCGTACCGCGGGGTCCTGCTGGACGAGGCTCTGGGCGGAGTAGACCCCGCTCGGACCCGAGCCGACGACGGCGACACGCAGCACTGCGGAGCTCCTTGCTCGAGGAGATCGCTGATGCCTTCAGCATGGCACCGCCTCCGGTGGCGGGGGAGGGGGCGCGAGGGCGGCCGATGCGCTGTCGGGGTGCGGTGAACGCCTCCGGCGTGCGTGCCTCTTCGTCCGGGGTGTGATCATTCACTTACGTTCCTTATGTGACGGAAGCGTCCTTTCTTAATCTTTCTGATCGAAATTGGCCGAATGATGACGGCGGCGCTGTGTCCGTGTGGCCCGCGTGGCGGGTGCGGGACCGGGCCGGGGTCACGATGTGGTTCCACGCACGGCTCGCCTTCGCCGACGGCGCCCGCGTCGACGCGCTCGCCGTGGCGGCCGGAGGGCACGTCCTGATCGAGGAGGTGCGCTCCGAGCCACCCCTGACCCTCGACGACCTGGCCGTGCTGGCCGACTGGCTGGAGGGTCCGCTGTTCGAGGCGTGTGTCGTGGGCCGGCCCGGACTGCCCGGTGGGCCGAGGGAGGCCCGCGGGACGCAGGAGGCCCCGGAGGCGTACGGGGGGAGTGGGGTGGCCGCGCGGCACGCCCGGCCCGCACGGCCGGGCGGAGCCGAGGGGCGCCGCATGATCGCCGAGGAGTACCGCGCGGCCCGGGAGCGGGGAGCCGATCCGGTGCTCGCCGTGATGTGGGCGACCGGTCACAGCCGCCGCAGGTCGCTCCGGCTGATCGCCGGGGCGCGCGACGCCGGCCTGTTGCCGCCGGGCCACGGAGGTGGCCAGGGGTGAGGCTCTGCCGGAGACGTGGCGCAGGCGCTCACTGCATCTGGCGCATCCGGCCGATCTCCGACGCCTGCTGGGCGATGACGTCGTCGGCCATCTCCTCGATCAGGATGTTGTTGCCCTGCGCCTTCACGTCCGTGGCCATGGTGATCGCCCCGTCGTGGTGCGTGATCATCAGCTTCAGGAACAGCTGGTCGAACGCCGTGCCCCGCGCCGCGCGCAGCTCCTTGAGTTGCGCCTCGGTCGCCATGCCGGGCATCGCCTCGTGCTGATGGCCGTGCGCGTGCCCCCGTGAACCGGCCTGCTTCTCGTCGCCGTTTGATTTCAGCCAGCCCTCCATGGCGGCGATCTCCGGCTGCTGCGCGGCCGTGATCCGCTCGGCGAGCCCCTTCACCTTGGCCGAATCCGCACGCTCGGACACGAGTTCGGTCATCTCCAGGGCCTGGCCGTGGTGCTCGATCATCATCTGCGCGTACGTGAAGTCCGCCGAGTTGGGGGAGTCGTCCTCGGCGCGGCGCTCCTCGGCCTCCGCGGCGGACAGGGTCTCGGCGGCCTCGCCCGGCATGCCGGGCGCGATCACGGAAGAGCCGCTCGCGTCGGCCGATTTCCTGCCCCCGCCGGAGTCCGACCCCGAGTCGCAGCCCGTGAGCACGAGCACGGTGGCCGCCAGTGACGTCACGACCAGCGGTGCACGGGACGTACGGCGAACGAGCACGGTGACCTCCAGATGGGCAGAGAACTGACGGACACCTCGTGAGTGTCGGTGAACGGTCTAGCACGGTTCCCCGCCCGGGTGATCAGAAGAATTTGTTACAGGTGCGTTTCCATCTATTGATCTGTCCATGCCGAAGGCGATACTTCCGGTGGTCCGAGAACCGTTCGATCGTGAACGGCTACAAGGGAGGACGCAGTGACCCTGTCGAACAACCCGCGCACACGGCGCAGACGCCTGGGCGTCGCCACCGCGGCAGCCGGACTGCTGGCCGCACTGTTCACGGCGGCCCCGGCGGCCGCGACCCCCGACCCCGGGGACGCCCCGGCCGTGAGGGAGAAGGTCTCCCAGAGCGACATCGCCGAGGCGAGGAAGGCGATCGAGAGCGGGGAGATACCCGCACAGGACGAGATCGTCCACTCCTCCAACATCAAGCACCTCGCCAACGTCCCCAAGGACGCGCTGCCGGGTACCAACTCGGACCTCGCCTTCCAGGGCAAGTACGCCTTCGCGGGCAACTACGACGGCTTCCGCATCTTCGACATCAGCAACCCGAAGAAGCCGAAGACGGTCTCGCAGGTGCTCTGCCCGGGCTCGCAGAACGACATCTCGGTCTCAGGGAACCTGCTCTTCCTCTCCACCGACTCCTCGCGCAGCGACAGCTCCTGCAACAGCACCACGCAGCCCGCGACCGAGAAGTCCTCGTGGGAGGGCATGAAGGTCTTCGACATCAGCGACAAGCGCAGCCCGAAGTACGTCGCCGCCGTCGAGACCGCCTGCGGTTCGCACACCCACACGCTGGTGCCCGAGGGCAAGAACGTCTACGTCTACGTCTCCTCGTACTCGCCGAGCGCGTCCTTCCCGGACTGCCAGCCGCCGCACGACGGCATCTCGATCATCAAGGTGCCGCGCAAGGCCCCGCAGCAGGCGGCCGTGATCGACTTCCCGGTGCTCTTCCCCGGTGAGGGACCGGACGGCGGTGGCAACCCGGGCGCCCCCACCAACCCGGGCGTGTCCAAGACCACCGGCTGCCACGACATCACCGTGCTGCCCTCCAAGGACCTCGCGGCGGGCGCCTGCATGGGCGACGGCATCCTGTTCTCCATCAAGAACCCGGAGAAGCCGAAGATCATCGACCAGGTCCAGGACAACGTGAACTTCGCGTTCTGGCACTCGGCGACCTTCAACCAGAAGGCGAACAAGATCGTCTTCACCGACGAGCTGGGCGGCGGTGGCGCGGCCACCTGCAACGCGGCCATCGGGCCGAACCGCGGTGCCAACGGCATCTACGACATCGTCGGCAAGGGCGACAAGGCCGAACTGGTCTTCCGCAGCTACTACAAGATCCCCCGCCACCAGGCGGACACCGAGAACTGCGTCGCCCACAACGGCTCGCTGATCCCGGTCAAGGGCAAGGACATCATGGTCCAGGCCTGGTACCAGGGCGGTGTCTCGGTCTGGGAGTTC
Source organism: Streptomyces sp. CRN 30 (assembly GCF_034105845.1). NCBI lineage: Bacteria > Bacillati > Actinomycetota > Actinomycetes > Kitasatosporales > Streptomycetaceae > Streptomyces > Streptomyces sp. CRN 30. The sequence continues at coordinate 41,069 of NZ_JAVRHI010000516.1, forward strand.
ACCGACTCCCGCAAGCCCAAGGAGATCGCCTACTTCGAGCGCGGCCCCATCTCCACGGAGGCCCTGGTGGGTGGCGGTTCGTGGTCGGCGTACTACTACAACGGCTACATCTACTCGAACGACATGGCCAAGGGCTTCGACGTCCTGAAGCTCAGCGACCGGCGCACGGACCCGGCGGCCCGCGTCCGCACGGACGAGCTGAACGTCCAGACGCAGCCGGACTACTTCGACTGATCGGCCACCGGCTGCTCCGGCCGGCACAGTCCGGTCGAGAAGAACCGTGACAGATCCTCGTCGCACGCCCCGCCGGGCCCCTCCGGGTCCGGCGGGGCACCCGCTTCCCGGTCCAGCCCGTACCGCTCGAACAGCTCGTCGCGCAGCACGGGGAGCGGTAACGGCACGTTCGGCAGCACCATCGCGTACACCGCGCCCATCAGCAGGGAACGCAGCAGCGGATAGCCCGCGGCGGCGTCCGCGCGGCCGTGCCGCTCGACCGTGTCCCGCAGCAGTTCGCCGAGCCGCTGCTGTTCGGGGCACTGCACGAAGCCCTCGGTGTCCAGCAGCCCCGCCATGTGCTGGCGCATCAGCACGGGCCGGTCCCGGGCGAGTCCGAGGACCGCGTCGATCGCCCGCGCCATCCGTTCCCGGCCGTCCTCGGTGCGCGGCTCGCGCTCCAGGGCCTCCTCCAGCGTGCGGTGCATGAGCCGGTGCACGGCCGACTGCACCAGCTGCCGTTTGCCGGGGAAGTAGTACGACACCAGTCCGCGCGCCGACCCGGCCCGGTCCGCGATGTCCCCGAGCGTCGTCGCCTCGTAGCCGCGCTCGCCGACCAGTTCGACCGCAGCCTGAAGAAGCCGTTCCCGGGACCGTCGCCGCAATTCTTCATTGACCGAGGCGCTGCGCGGGGCCATCCTGTAACTCCTGCGTTGACTGGCTGCCAGCCAACTATACTCAGCGCGGCCAGGAGCCCACCCCCTGTGGACCTCCTGGGATGCCGTCCGTCCCGGGCCACGCGGGGGATGGTCCGGGACGGACGGGCTCACGCCTCACGGCGGACGTGGCAGGCATCCCGTACGGGTCAGGTGCGCCGAGCACCCTGCCACTTCTCGTACGCGGCGACCGTCAGCGCCACCGTCAGGGCGCCCAGCAGCCAGCCGCCCAGCACGTCCGAGGCCCAGTGCACACCGAGCCAGACGCGGGTCAGGCCGACCCCCACCACGGAGACCACGGCCACGGAGAGCGCCGTGAGCCACAGGACGCGCCCGGCACCGTACAGCCGCAGCAGCCACAGCAGCAGACCGAGCACCACCGTGGCGGTCATGGCGTGCCCCGACGGGAAGGCCGCGTAGTGCGCGGAGTCCACGGGATCGGGCCACACCGGACGCTCCCGGCCGACCGCGGCCTTCAGTCCCTGGGACACCGCCGCGCCCGCCACGCCCGCGACCAGCAGCCAGGCCGCGAGCCGCCGCTGCGCGTGTCTCCACAGCAGCCAGACGACGGTCAGTACACCCAGCACCCGCATCGTGACGGGATCCCACACCCAGTCCGTCAGGACGCGGAAGGCCTGGGTGAGGCCGGGCTCGTCGACCGCCCAGCGGTGCGTGGTGCGGGCGATGTCCCCGTCGAGCGACATCAGCGGCTGCCAGGAGACGATCACCAGCAGCAGGAGCAGGAGGGTGGGCACGGCGAGGGCCACGGCGGCGCGTACGGCCGCGCGCGGGCCCGCCGGACGGGGCGGTGGGTCGGGGGACGGCGAACGCATACGGTGATCCTCGCCGACCCGCGCGGCCGGAGGCCAACACCGCGGCGTGAGAAAGACTTCACCCCGCGGATCGGAACCCGGAAGGGGCCGCCGTCAGTTGTCGGGGGATGGCCGTGCGCACGGGCGGCGCGGTGTGCGGGGACGGCCGTGAGCGCGCCCGGTGGGGCCGGTGCGTCCCGTGCGGCGCGTCCGGTCTATCCGAGCGCCCGCAGGCCCGGCCCGAACGCCACCAGCACCGGTACCACGGGGACGAGGGCCGCGGCCGCCGTCAGGCGCAGCCGCCGGGCCGCCGTCAGCCGGTCCGGCGGCGTCAGGAGCCGGTCGACCCGCTGGGGGACCTGGGCCTGCGGTGTCGGGCAGGGTCCGAACACCCCGCGGTCCTCGTTGAGTTCGACCAGGGCGAGGGCGGTGGTGAGACGGCCGAAGCGCCGGGACGCCATGTCGTCGGCGGCGAGCTCGACCAGGCGGTGCATCTCGTCGCGGAACGCGGCGAACACGGGCACCTGGGGGAAGCCGTCCGCGAGCGCGGACGAGCAGTGCAGCAGCCAGTCGTGCCGCGCCCGGGCGTGACCCTGCTCGTGCGCGAGCAGGGCGTCCAGCTGCCGGCCCTTCAGGCGCCGCAGCGCGGCCGTGGTGATGACGAGCCGGGACCGGGCGCCGGGCAGCCACCAGGCGTCCGGACGCTCGCCCTCCAGGACGACCAGCGGGCCGGGCCCCGGCTCCTCCCCGGGCAACAGCGGGGAGCGCACGAGGAGTTCGGTCCGCCGCAGCCGACGGCGCCGCCGCGCCCCGGCGATCTCGCGGACCAGCATCGCCCCGGTCCACATGCCGCCGCACGCGAGGACCACGGCGGTCGTCGCGGCCCACGGACGGCCCGTGCTCAGGGCGTAGGCCTCCACGACGCCGTGCGGCGCCGGCGCGAACACCTGGCCCCGGACGGCGGACCAGGCGGCGGCCGCGCTCAGCGCCATCGACAGCGCGCAGCACAGCAGGACGGCGACCACCACGCACTGCCACATCCACAGCGCGACCACGGGCTCACGGTCCGGCCAGTCGGCGCGGGCGAGCAGTCGTGGGGCGACGACGGCGGTCAGGGCGCCGAGCAGCAACAGTGCCGCGGGGACCATCATGGGGCGCAGCCTATGAGGAGCACGGGCGGCGGGGCACGGGACCGGACGGCAAAGTGACACAGACCACGGTTTCGTACAGGCGAAGGCGTGCCGGGGCCCGCGGCCGGTGCGCGGAACCCGGTGGCGCGGGCCCTCAGAGCGCCGGCAGCATCACCAGCATCGCGATGCCCATCGACAGCCGGCACGCGCGTGTCACCTCCGGCCGGTCGCACCGGCCGGACCCGGCGGCCGCGACCGCGGTGCCCCCGGCCGGGACCGGCACGGGTACCAGCCGGACACCGGACCACAGGACGTAACCGGTGAAGTAGAGCAGCAGCGCGCCGGTCAGCAGGGGGGCGCCGGAGCCCCCGTGCCCGCCGTGGGGGCCGGGGGCGGCGGCCATGACGGCGGCCATGTAGGCCATCGCTAGCGCGCCCACCGCGTGGTGCAGGTGGCGCGGGCCCGTGCGGGC
>NZ_JAVRHI010000517.1:0-29432 GCF_034105845.1 Streptomyces sp. CRN 30
CGCCGCCCGCGTCACAGGCCGTGGCGGTCAGCGCGAGCGCCACGACGAGGCCGACGGCGGCGGGCGCCGGGGAGCTCCCGCGACGCGCGCCCCGGACTCGGCGGGCGGCGAAGAGCGGGCGTATGGATCGCATGGTCTGAAACTCCCCCTGGGGCAAGAGAACGCTGCGCCGCTGCCGGAGCGGCCGTCGTACGCCGCCTCCGCGTGCGGCTCGTGGAACGGCACCACACACTATGCGGTCGCTGTGGGGGACATCCGGTGGAACGGCAACGGTTCCATCACGGAGTGATCTTGTAGGGCCGCCCGTCCACCGTCGCAACCGTCCTCGGCGCACCCGCTTCCCGGCGTGCGCGGCCTCGTTGGTACGGACGGGGGACCTGACGCCGTCGGCGTGCAGGGCCCCGGCCAACTCACCACCGTGAGCGGAGGGACTGTCGTCGTGGCTGTGACCGAGTCCGCGGGGACCACCGCGGGGCGCGGGACCGAGGGAACGCGCGCAACGAGTGGGGACGGCGACGGGCGGGACGGCGCGGGCGCGCGACCGGCGCACGAGGGAGTTCCGCGCCGCCCGCCGTCCCGTGAGCCGGCGGCGCGCACCTATGCGCACGCTCTGCCCGTCGTACCGGTGCGGGCCCGCGGGCTGACCATCGAGGGCGCCGACGGGCGCCGCTACCTTGACTGCTCGTCCGGCGCGGGCACGCTCGCGCTCGGCCACAACCACCCCGTGGTGCTGGAGGCGATCCGCGGCGCCCTCGACTCGGGAGCGCCGCTGCACGCCCCCGACCTGGCGACCCCCGTGCGGGACGCCTTCACCACCGAGCTGCTCCGCACGCTGCCGCCCGCCCTCGCCGACCACGCGCGCGTGAGGTTCTGCGGGCCGACCGGAGCGGACGCGGTGGCGACGGCCCTGGAGCTGGTGCGCGCGGCGACCGGGCGCACCGGCCTGCTCGCCTTCACGGGCGCCCCGCACGGGACGGCCAGGGCGGTGCTCGAGGCGGCCGGGGACGCGGACCGGGCACGGGTCGCGTGGCTGCCGTACCCGCAGGACCACCGCTGCCCGTTCGGCGTGGGCGGTGAGCGCGGTGCGGAGCTCGGCGCCCGCCTCACCGAGTCCCTGCTCGACGACACGGGGCCCGGAACGCCCCGGCCCGCCGGGATGATCCTCGAACCCGTCCAGGGCGAGGGCGGGGTGGTTCCCGCGCCGGACGGCTGGCTGCGCCGCATGCGTGAGATCACCGCCGCGCGTGCGATCCCGTTGATCGTCGACGAGGCCCGGACCGGGGTGGGCCGCACCGGGCGCTTCTGGGCGGTGGAGCACAGCGGCGTCGTCCCCGACGTGATGGTCCTGTCGAGGGCCATCGGCGGCAGCCTCCCCCTGGCCGTCGTGGTCCACCACGAGGACCTCGACGCCTGGCAGCCCGGCCGCCACGCGAGCGCGTTCCGCGGCAACCAGCTGGCCATGGCCGCCGGCACGGCCACCCTCGCCCACATCCGCGAGAACCGACTCGCCGAGCGCGCCGGGGAACTGGGCGCCCGTATGCTCGGCCTCCTCCGCGGCCTGCGGCAGGAGTACGCGTGCGTGGGCGACGTACGCGGCCGGGGGCTGATGATCGGCGTGGAACTGGTCCGTCCGGAGGACCCGCCCATCGGCTCCGGGCCGCGACCGGCAGCCCCCGGACTCGCCGCCGCGGTGCGGGAGGAGTGCCTGCGGCGCGGTCTCATCGTGGACGTGGGCGGGCGCCGTGCCGCCGTCGTCCGTCTGCTGCCGCCCCTCACCCTCACCGACGAACAGGCGGACGCGGTGCTCGACCGGCTGGCGGACGCCGTGGCGGCGGTGGCCCGGGAGCGCCCGGACCCGCACCGCGTGCCGGACGAGGGCACGGAACCGCTCCGCACGACGCCCGGAGGACCCTCGTGAACATGCCGGCCCCCGACGCGCACGCCGACGACGGCGCCGCGCCTTACGCCGTCCCGGACGCCGAGGACACGCTCGATCTCCGGCTGAGCGAGGACTACCTCGCTTTCCTGGAGGAGCAGGAGGACGAGGCGTGCGCCGCGGCGGCGGACGACCGCCACGGCACCGAGCCGGACCGGGGCGGAGGCCGTACGGCCGCGGCGGGGGAGGACCTGCTCGACCGCCTCGCCGACTGGGGCCCGGCCCCGACCCCGGTGGGCGAGCTGCGCCTGCTGCCCGTACGGGTCGAGTGCGACCTGCCCCTGATCGCACGCTGGATGAACGACCCGGCCGTGGCCGCCTTCTGGGAGCTCGCCGGCGCCCGGTCCGTGACGGAGCGGCACGTGCGCCACCAGTTCGAAGGGGACGGACGCAGCGTGCCCTGCCTGGGCGTGCTGGACGGCACGCCCATGAGCTACTGGGAGATCTACCGCGCCGACCTCCACCCCGTGGCCCGCCACTATCCCGCCCGGCCGCACGACACCGGGATCCACCTCCTCATCGGCGGTGTCGCCGACCGCGGACGGGGGATCGGCTCGGCCCTGCTCCGGGCCGTCGCGGACCTCGTGCTCGCCAGGCGGCCGTCCTGCGCGCGCGTCGTCGCCGACCCCGACCTGCGCAACACGCCCTCCGTCTCCGCGTTCCTCAGCGCGGGGTTCCGGCTGTCCGCGGAGGTCGACCTGCCCGACAGACGGGCCGCCCTCATGCTCCGCGACCGGGCACTGCGCCATGTCCTGTAGCGTCGCCGGCGGCCCGCCCCACCGGTCCGTCCCGATCACACCGCCCGATACCGCCTCGAGGCCACGGTTGTCAGTGGCGGGCCGTAGGGTGGTCGCGCTATGACGAAGCCCTCACTCCCCGAACTCCTGCATGCCGCCGTCGCCGCCGTCGGCGGCACGGAGCGCCCCGGCCAGGTGACCATGGCCGAAGCCGTCGCGGAGGCGATCGACGACGGCTCCCACCTGCTGGTCGAGGCGGGCACCGGCACCGGAAAGTCGCTCGGCTACCTGGTGCCCGCGCTCGCGCACGGGGAGCCCGTCGTCGTGGCGACGGCCACCCTGGCGCTGCAGCGGCAGCTCGTGGAGCGGGACCTGCCGCGCACGGTCGACGCGCTGCACCCGCTGCTGCGCCGCCGCCCCGAGTTCGCGATGCTGAAGGGCCGGTCGAACTACCTGTGCCTGCACCGCGTGCACGAAGGGGTGCCGCAGGACGAGGAGGAGGGGCTCTTCGACCAGTTCGAGGCGGCCGCCCCCACCAGCAGGCTGGGGCAGGACCTCGTGCGGCTGCGCGACTGGTCCCAGGAGACCGAGACCGGGGACCGCGACGACCTCACCCCGGGCGTCTCCGACCGGGCCTGGGGCCAGGTGTCGGTGTCCTCCCGCGAGTGCCTCGGTGCCTCCAAGTGCGCGTACGGCGCCGAGTGCTTCGCCGAGATGGCACGCGAGCGCGCCAAGCTGGCCGAGGTCGTCGTCACCAACCACGCCCTGCTCGCCATCGACGCCATCGAGGGCGCGCCCGTGCTGCCGCAGCACGAGGTGCTGATCGTCGACGAGGCGCACGAGCTGGTCTCCCGGGTCACCGGCGTGGCCACCGGAGAGCTCACGCCGGGGCAGGTCAACCGCGCGGTGCGGCGCGCGGCCAAACTCGTGAACGAGAAGATCGCCGATCAGCTCCAGACCGCCGCCGAGGGCTTCGAGCGGCTCATGGAGCTGGCCCTGCCCGGCCGGCTGGAGGAGATCCCGGAAGACCTCGGATACGCGCTGATGGCGCTCCGCGATGCCGCCCGTACGGTGATCTCGGCGCTCGGCAGCACCCGCGACAGGTCCGTCCAGGACGAGGACGCGATCCGCAAGCAGGCGCTGGCGTCCGTGGAGAACGTGCACGACGTGGCGGAGCGGATCAGCAACGGCTCCGAGTGGGACGTCGTCTGGTACGAGCGGCACGAGCCCCGCGGCGGAGCCGCATATCGACACAGCGGCGCATCGCTGCGCGTCGCCCCCATGTCGGTGTCGGGCCTGCTCAGGGAGAAGCTGTTCACGGACCGCTCCGTGATCCTGACCTCGGCGACGCTGAAGCTCGGCGGCGACTTCAACGGGGTGGGCGCGTCCATGGGCCTGGCCCCCGAGGGCACCCAGGGCGAGGACGTCCCGCAGTGGAAGGGCGTCGACGTCGGCTCCCCGTACGACTACCGCAAGCAGGGCATCCTGTACGTCGCCAAGCACCTGTCGCGTCCCGCGCGGGACGGCGACCGCGCGGACATGCTGGACGAGCTGACCGAGCTGATCCAGGCGGCGGGCGGGCGGACGCTGGGCCTGTTCTCCTCGATGCGGGCGGCGCAGCTGGCCGCCGAGGAGCTGCGCACCCGCATCCCCGAGTACCCGATCCTCCTCCAGGGCGAGGAGACCCTCGGGGAGCTGATCAAGAACTTCGCGGCGGACCCGCGGACCTGTCTCTTCGGCACGCTCTCGCTCTGGCAGGGCGTCGACGTCCCGGGCCCCAGCTGCCAGCTCGTCGTGATGGACAAGATTCCCTTCCCGCGGCCCGACGACCCGCTGATGAGCGCCCGCCAGAAGGCCGTCGAGGAGGCGGGGGGCAACGGCTTCATGGCCGTGGCCGCCACCCACGCCGCCCTGCTCATGGCCCAGGGCGCCGGCCGTCTCGTACGGGCCTCCGGGGACCGCGGTGTGGTGGCCGTGCTCGACCAGCGGCTGGCCACGGCCCGGTACGGCAGCTATCTGAAGGCGTCACTGCCGGACTTCTGGTACACGACGGACCGTAACCAGGTGCGCCGGTCGCTCGCCGCCATCGACACCGCGGCGAAGAAGACGGAAGAAGTTGAGGAGAGGGAAGAGGCCACGGAGACGGAAGAGGCCTGAGCGGCCACCGCGTCCCGGAGCGCGGACAGCACAGGGCCCCGGAACCGGCGCAGGGGGTTCCGGGGCCCGGATCAGGGGCGGTGTGCCGTCGCCTACGGGTCTCACACCCGTCGCAGGACCGCCACGACCTTGCCGAGGATCGTCGCGTCGTCGCCGGGGATCGGCTCGTACGCAGCGTTGTGCGGGAGGAGCCAGACGTGGCCGTCCTCGCGCTTGAAGCGCTTCACGGTGGCCTCGCCGTCGAGCATCGCGGCCACGATGTCACCGTTCTCGGCGACGGGCTGGCGGCGGACGGTCACCCAGTCCCCGTCACAGATGGCGGCCTCGATCATCGAGTCACCGACGACCTTGAGCACGAAGAGCTCGCCGTCGCCGACCAGCTGGCGCGGAAGGGGGAAGACGTCCTCGACGGACTCCTCGGCGAGGATGGGGCCACCGGCGGCGATCCGGCCGACGAGCGGGACGTACGACGCGGCCGGCTTGCCCGCGGTGTCCGTGGGCTGCGCCGTCGTCTGGTCGGAGCCCCGCACTTCGTACGCGCGGGGGCGGTGCGGGTCGCGGCGGAGGAAGCCCTTCCGCTCCAGGGCCATCAGCTGGTGCGCCACCGACGAGGTGCTGGACAGGCCGACCGCCTGGCCGATCTCCCGCATGGACGGGGGATAGCCGCGCCGCTGCACGGAGTCCCGGATGACCTCGATGACGCGGCGCTGCCGGTCCGTGAGCCCCGAACTGTCGGCCCTGATGCCAGGAGGCCGGCCCGGCAGGGACCGCTTGGGTCCCTCCGTACTCGCGGCTTCGTTGATCGCGTGCACCGGCTCGAATCGGCCCTGGGGACGGTCCTGGGCGGTGATGGTCGCGCTGTCTGCGGTGGTGGTCACGGCGTCGGCCCCTCTCGATGTTCTCCCGTGCTGGACAACGGTAGAGGCTTTCGAAAGGTTGCGCCAAACACACGTTCGAGTGAAAAAGTGCCGATTGCCTGACGTGATCATGTATCAGGGTGTAAGGCTGCGATCGCCGGGCACACGAGGTCACTGCGTGTACTCTTCGCCGCCGGGACGGCATCTCGTGTGCTCCGTCGCCGCGCGGCCCAGTCTGCCATCCGGCGCCCGGCCGGCGGGTCGTAGGACCCCTTCCGCGCGGCCCCTCCCATGTCGCGCCCGCCGTCCCCGTGTCCGCCCGTGTGCGGGGCGTCGCGGAACCCGCGGGCGGGCGCGGTCCCCCGCATGTGCCGATACGTGTGCGACACGCGCGGCGTGGGCGGGTTTACGGGCCAATCCCTATATCTAGTGCTTGGATTGCGGGAGTGACCCAGAAGTTGTGGTCCCCCTGGTCTTCGAGCCCGTGGGTATCGCCTATGCTGGGGGCTGCTTCGCGGGGTCCGAGTGGCCCGGCGAGGCTGTTGAGTCTGCTGAGAAGGAGGGTTGGGAGTTCCATGCACTGCCCCTTCTGCAGGCACCCCGACAGCCGCGTCGTCGACTCCCGTACGACCGACGACGGCACGTCGATCCGCAGGCGCCGCCAGTGTCCCGACTGCTCCCGTCGTTTCACGACGGTGGAGACGTGCTCACTGATGGTGATCAAGCGGTCCGGTGTCACGGAGCCCTTCAGTCGTACCAAGGTGATCAACGGCGTCCGCAAGGCGTGCCAGGGGCGGCCCGTCACCGAGGACGCGCTCGCCCAGCTCGGCCAGCGGGTCGAGGAGCAGGTGCGGGCCACCGGCAGCGCCGAGCTGACCACCCACGACGTGGGTCTGGCCATACTCGGCCCGTTGCGGGAGCTCGACACCGTGGCCTACCTGCGGTTCGCCTCGGTCTACCGGGCGTTCGACTCGCTGGAGGACTTCGAGGCCGCCATCGCGGAACTCAGGGCGGAGCAGGGGAAGCGCCCGGCCGCGGGCGACGGGGATGCCGGCGCGGAACCCGGGCGCGGGCCCGGGGGGACCGGACAGGTTCCCGAACCCGCCCACGCCGCCGACTGACCGGCGGGCCGCCCGGCCGGAACGACGGGGTCCCGACGGCGGGCGGCGACCAGGACCTGTCGCGGACGCGCCAGCGGCGCCGCGACACATGACAGGAACACCGTGCCACGGAACAAAGTGGCACTTCAGGGCGTTTCAGCCCGATACAGGGAGGCGGCATGACAGAGACGGCGAGCGGTCCGGCAGCACGAGGTACCCGCGCGAAGGGCACCAAGGCCACCAAGGGACTGCGCATCGAGCGGATCCACACGACCCCCGGCGTGCACCCGTACGACGAGGTCGAGTGGGCGAGCCGTGACGTCGTCATGACCAACTGGCGCGACGGCTCGGTCAACTTCGAGCAGCGTGGCGTCGAGTTCCCCGAGTTCTGGTCGGTGAACGCGGTCAATATCGTCACCAGCAAGTACTTCCGCGGCGCCGTCGGTACGCCGCAGCGCGAGGTGAGCCTCAAGCAGCTCATCGACCGCATCGTGAAGACGTACCGAAAGGCCGGCGAGGACTTCAAGTACTTCTCCTCGCCCGCCGACGCCGAGATCTTCGAGCACGAGCTGGCCTACGCCCTCCTGCACCAGATCTTCAGCTTCAACAGCCCGGTCTGGTTCAACGTCGGCACCCCGCAGCCCCAGCAGGTCTCCGCCTGCTTCATCCTGTCCGTCGACGACTCCATGGAGTCGATCCTCGACTGGTACAAGGAAGAGGGCATGATCTTCAAGGGCGGCTCCGGTGCCGGCCTGAACCTCTCCCGGATCCGCTCCTCCAAGGAGCTGCTCTCCTCCGGCGGCAACGCCTCCGGTCCCGTCTCCTTCATGCGCGGCGCCGACGCCTCCGCCGGCACCATCAAGTCCGGTGGTGCCACCCGCCGCGCCGCCAAGATGGTCATCCTCGACGTCGACCACCCCGACATCGAGGACTTCATCGAGACCAAGGTGAAGGAGGAGGAGAAGATCCGCGCCCTGCGTGACGCGGGCTTCGACATGGACCTGGGCGGCGACGACATCACGTCCGTCCAGTACCAGAACGCCAACAACTCGGTCCGCGTCAACGACACCTTCATGAAGGCCGTCGAGTCGGGCGGCAAGTTCGGCCTGACGTCCCGCATGACCGGCGAGGTCATCGAGGAGGTCGAGGCCCGGGACCTGTTCCGCAAGATGGCCGAGGCCGCCTGGGCCTGCGCCGACCCGGGCATCCAGTACGACGACACGATCAACCACTGGCACACGTGCCCGGAGTCCGGCCGCATCAACGGCTCGAACCCGTGCAGCGAGTACATGCACCTGGACAACACGTCCTGCAACCTCGCCTCGCTGAACCTGATGAAGTTCCTGAAGGACGACGGCAAGGGCAACCAGTCCTTCGAGGCCGAGCGCTTCCAGAAGGTCGTCGAGCTGGTCATCACGGCGATGGACATCTCCATCTGCTTCGCCGACTTCCCCACCGAGAAGATCGGTGAGAACACCCGCGCCTTCCGCCAGCTCGGCATCGGCTACGCCAACCTCGGCGCCCTGCTGATGGCGACCGGCCACGCGTACGACTCCGACGGCGGCCGTGCCCTCGCCGGTGCCATCACCTCCCTGATGACCGGCACCTCCTACCGCCGCTCCGCCGAGCTCGCCGCGGTCGTCGGCCCGTACGACGGCTACGCCCTCAACGCGGTCCCGCACCAGCGCGTGATGAAGCAGCACGCCGACGAGAACGAGAAGGCCGTCCGCATGGACGACCTGGACACCCCGGTCTGGGCCGCCGCCACGGAGGCCTGGCAGGACGTCGTCCGCCTCGGCGAGAAGAACGGCTTCCGCAACGCCCAGGCGTCCGTCATCGCCCCGACCGGCACCATCGGTCTCGCGATGTCCTGCGACACCACCGGCCTGGAGCCCGACCTCGCGCTGGTCAAGTTCAAGAAGCTGGTCGGCGGCGGCTCGATGCAGATCGTCAACGGCACCGTCCCGCAGGCCCTGCGCCGCCTGGGCTACCAGGAGGAGCAGATCGAGGCGATCGTCGCCCACATCGCCGAGCACGGCAACGTGATCGACGCGCCGGCCCTCAAGCAGGAGCACTACGAGGTGTTCGACTGCGCGATGGGTGAGCGCTCCATCTCCGCGATGGGCCACGTGCGCATGATGGCCGCGATCCAGCCGTGGATCTCCGGCGCCCTGTCCAAGACGGTCAACATGCCGGAGACGGCGACCGTCGAGGAGGTCGAGGAGATCTACTTCGAGGCCTGGAAGATGGGCGTCAAGGCGCTCGCCATCTACCGCGACAACTGCAAGGTCGGCCAGCCGCTCTCCGCCAAGAAGAAGGACGACAAGGCGGAGAAGATCGCGGAGAAGACCGAGGGCGAGATCCGCAAGGCCGTCGAGAAGGTCGTCGAGTACCGCCCGGTCCGCAAGCGTCTCCCGAAGGGACGTCCCGGCATCACCACGTCCTTCACCGTCGGCGGCGCCGAGGGTTACATGACGGCCAACTCCTACCCGGACGACGGTCTCGGCGAGGTCTTCCTGAAGATGTCGAAGCAGGGCTCCACGCTCGCGGGCATGATGGACGCCTTCTCCATCGCCGTCTCGGTGGGTCTGCAGTACGGCGTGCCGCTGGAGACCTACGTCTCGAAGTTCACCAACATGCGCTTCGAGCCGGCCGGTATGACGGACGACCCGGACGTGCGGATGGCGCAGTCGATCGTCGACTACATCTTCCGCCGCCTGGCGCTCGACTTCCTGCCCTTCGAGACCCGCTCCGCCCTCGGCATCCACTCCGCCGAGGAGCGCCAGCGTCACCTCGAGACCGGTTCGTACGAGCTGTCCATCGAGGACGCGGAGGTCGACGTCGAGGGCCTCGCCCAGTCCGCGCCCCTGGCGCAGGAACTGAAGGCCGTCGCCACGCCGAAGGCCGAGGACGAAGGGGTCAGGCCCGCCCCGAAGCAGGCCCACACCAGCGCCGAGCTGGTGGAGATGCAGCTGGGCATCCAGGCCGACGCCCCGCTCTGCTTCTCCTGCGGTACGAAGATGCAGCGGGCCGGCTCCTGCTACATCTGCGAGGGCTGCGGTTCCACCAGCGGCTGCAGCTGACCCGAGGCGCTGACGCGCTGACGCGTCGAAGGGCGGCACGGTCTCACCGACCGTGCCGCCCTTCGGCGTCACTCAGGCGTCAGGCAGGCGCGCGAGCGTCACCCAGGCTCTCAGGGCCGCCGGGGCGCGCCCATGATCCGGGCGAAGGACGCGGGGTCCGTGTCGTACCCCTGGAGGCCGGGGCGGAAGCTCCACACGCCGGCCTCGTCGCGCAGGAACTCCGCCACGGTCGCGGCCGTCGCCTCGCGGGCGCCGCCGAAGTCGTGCTCGTCCAGGACGTCGTACCCCTCCCGGATGCGCAGCCCGGGGTGCCCTATGTCGGCGAACGCCTTCTTCCCGTTCTGCTGCTGGATGGCGACGCCGACCACCACGCGCGCGTAGCGCGCGTCGAGCCGGTCGAGCTCCAGGACCATGACCTCGTCCCACCCGAAGCCCTGACCGGTCTTGCTGTCCCGGCTGAGGGTGATGGTGCCGTCGGGGGAGCGGCTGTCGTGGTGCACCACGTAGCCCGGCTCTCCGTGCGGGTCCGCCGCCAGGTAGGTCGCCGCCAGGAGGTCCAGGTCCACGGACGGCCGGCCGAGCGGACTGGGGTCCCACTTCACCGCCACCTCGACCTTGCCGACGCCCTTGTTGAGGCCTTCCACCGGATCTCCCTCCCCGTGCCGTGTTTGTCCGCCGCGTGAACTGCCGCGCAGCCGTGATCAGTTGTCCATCCTCGCACGCGCGCGGGACGTTCGCTCAGGTGCGCTCCGTCCGCGCGTGACCGGCGCCACGTCCGGTGGCCTTACCATGGCGCGGTGCTGGTCAAGTGGACACGCTGCACCGTGGTGGACCGTCGGGGGTTCGAACGGGGGCAGCGGAAGTGGGCGGGGCTTCCCGGGGAGCCGGGTTTCCGTGGGCAGGGCGGCGGCTGGAGCCGTGGGCGCCCCGGTGTGGCCCACGTCTTCTCGTTCTGGGAGAACCGCACCTTCTACGACTCCTTCATGGCGCGCTCCCACGACCGGCTCGCCGCCTCGCAGTCGGGCACCTTCAAGGACCAGCAGGCCAAGCTGTTCGACCACCGCTTCGACGTGAAGACCGGTTTCGAGCCGCGCTTCGGGGACGCCGACGTGGTGCGGGTGGCGCACTGCCGGGTGCACGAGGAGCGCGCCGAGCACTTCACGCTGATGCAGGAGAAGGTGTGGAACCCCGCGATGGCCGGTTCGCCCGGCATGCTGCGCGGCCTGTTCGGCGAGGCGCCCGGGCCCGAGTTCCTCATCCTCTCCATGTGGCGGTCGGCCGCCGAGCACGGCAAGTACCGTGCGGAGAGAGTCGAGAGACTCGCCCTGAGAACGCAGCTCGAAGCGGATGTCGCGGCCCTGGCGGGCGACATCGTGGAACTGGAGCCCGGCTGGACGGTGTGAGGCGCTCGTCGTCCGGGCGCGGCACCCCTCCCGTGAAGCGCGGGAGCTGTGTGATCTAGACCGTATGGAGCCCGTACGGGTGCTCGATCGGCCGTCACTCGATCTAGGGTTTCGGCATGGCACGACCACGGCGCATCGTCCTTGTCCGGCACGGCGAGTCGGAGGGCAACGCCGACGACACGGTGTACGAACGCCGCCCCGACCACGCACTGGCGCTCACCGAACGAGGCCGGCGGCAGGCGGAGGAGACGGGCGAGGCGCTCCGTGAGGTGTTCGGCCTGGAGCACGTCAGCGCGTACGTCTCCCCGTACCGCCGCACCCACGAGACCTTCCAGGCCTTCCGCCTCGCTTCCGACCGGGTGCGGGTCCGTGAGGAGCCGCGGCTGCGCGAACAGGACTGGGGCAACTGGCAGGACCGCGAGGACGTACGGCTGCAGAAGGCCTACCGGGACGCCTACGGGCACTTCTTCTACCGCTTCGCGCAGGGCGAGTCCGGGGCCGACGTGTACGACCGGGTCGGCGGCTTCCTGGAGAGCCTGTTCCGCAGCTTCGAGGACCCCGACCATCCGCCGAACGTGCTCCTGGTGACCCACGGTCTGGCCATGCGGCTGTTCTGTATGCGCTGGTTTCACTGGTCGGTCGCGGAGTTCGAGTCGCTGTCCAACCCCGGGAACGCGGAGGTGCGGATGCTGCTGCTCGGGGAGGACGGCAGGTACGCGCTCGACCGGCCCTTCGGGCGCTGGCGGTGAGCGGCCCGTACGGTGCCACCGGCTAGGGTGACGGAGCGATGAACGCTCACTCCTCTCCGGACCGGCGCCTGGCGCGCGCCCTGGCGAGCCTGCGCGGACTCTCGGTCGGGGACGCGCTGGGCTCGCAGTTCCTCGTGCCCGCGCACCACCCGCTGCTCCAGCGCCGTGAGGCACCGCCCGCGCCCTGGCAGTGGACGGACGACACGGAGATGGCCTGCTCCGTGGTGGCCGTGCTCGCGGCCCACCACCGGATCGACCAGGACGAGTTGGCCCGCTCCTTCGCGCGGCGCCATGACTTCGACCGCGGGTACGGACCCGCCGTGAACCGGCTGCTGCGGCTGGTCCGGGAGGGCGGCGACTGGCGGCAGCTGGCGCCCGCGCTGTTCAACGGCCAGGGCTCGTGGGGCAACGGCGCGGCCATGCGCATCGCGCCCCTGGGCGCCTGGTACGCGGACGACCCCGAACAGGCGACGCACCAGGCGGAGATTTCGGCGTACCCCACCCACCAGCATCCCGAGGCCGTGGCCGGAGCCATGGCCGTCGCGGCGGCCGCCGCCCTCGCGGCCGGTCCCACGGGGCCGCCGGGCGCAGGGGCGCTGCTCGACGGCGTGATCGCCCTGGTGCCGAGGAGCGCCGTGGCCGCCGGACTGCGTCGCGCCCGCGACCTGCTCGACTACGAGGACGTGCGCACGGTCGCGGCCGTACTGGGCTGCGGCCGGCGCACGACCGCGCACGACACCGTGCCGTTCACGCTCTGGTCGGCCGCGCGGGCCCTCGGCGACTACGAGCGGGCGTTCTGGACGACGGCCCGGGCGGGTGGTGACGTGGACACGAACTGCGCCGTCGTCGGTGGGATCATCGCCTCCGCGGAGGCGGGCGCGCCGCCCGGCGAGTGGGTGGGACGGACGGAGGCACTGCCGGACTGGGTGCCGGAGGGTTAGCGTTCCGCGCCGCGCTCGGCCGTTCACGACTGCGACACCGCTCGGGCCGAACGCTTCCGGTGAGGGATCGCCGAAGGGGGCATGGAGTCGTGCGGCAGGCCGTCGCGCGCGCTCACCATCCGTGCGTGGGGCGGGTCCAGGTGCAGGGGGAGGTGCGCCCCGGCGCGGCGAACAGCTATGTTTTGAGGTCGTTCCGGGCGTGGTGATGCGCCGATCCAAGGTGTGCGTGAGCGAACGGAGTGAGCGGAACGCCAAGGATACGGCCGTCCGGTCGACGCTTCCGCTGCCGCGGCCGGAAGGTGGCTGACGGGCCCCGGCCGGGCCCTCGGTGGCGTCAGGGGTGGCCGGGTGCGGAGCGGGATTCGGGGCGGCGTAGGCTAGGGCCGTCATGCCGTACGAACCGCCTACTCACACCGTCGAGCGCTCACTTCGCGCCACGACCGGCGCCAAGGTCATTGCCGGTGTCGACGAGGTGGGACGCGGTGCGTGGGCCGGCCCCGTCACCGTCTGCGCGGCGGTCACGGGCCTGCGCCGACCGCCGCAGGGCCTCACCGACTCCAAGCTCCTCACCGTCAAGAGGCGCACCGAGCTGGCCGAGGAACTGCGCACCTGGGTGACTTCCTCCTCCCTGGGGCACGCCTCTCCCGAGGAGATCGACCGGCTCGGTATGACGGCCGCCCTGCGGCTCGCCGCCTGCCGCGCGCTGGAAGGCCTGCCGGTACGGCCCGACGCGGTGATCCTCGACGGGAAGCACGACTACCTGGGGACGCCCTGGCGGGTACGTACGGTGATCAAGGGAGATCAGTCGTGCGTGGCCGTCGCGGCGGCGTCGGTGATCGCCAAGGTCCAGCGCGACAAAATGATGGCCGAACTGGGTATGAACCATGCACACTTCGGTTTTGCGGCCAACGCCGGGTACCCGTCACCCGTGCACAAGGCCGCGCTGGCGGAGTGGGGACCCACCCCCTACCACCGGCTGTCGTGGGCGTATCTTGATGCGCTGCCCCAGTGGCGGCACCTCAAGAAGGTCCGCGACCGTGCGGACGGAAGCGTTCCGGAGATCGAGGGTCAGCTCGGCTTCGATTTCTGACAGTTCTGTTCGCACTCATGTGCCACCCGCCGACGCGAGTCGCACCGGCGTTTGATTACCATCAACTCATGCCTCTCATTCCCGAGGAGCCTCAGATTCACGAGAGTGCCCAGGGTTCGCGCGTCACTCCGGCCAGCGGCCGCGTCGCGCCCACCCCTCGTCCCGTACCCGGTCCCCGCCCCGCGGCTCCGGCGCGTCCCGGCCGTCCGGGACCCGTCCGGCCGATGCCGGGCCAACGCGCACCGCGCGAGACCGCCGCGGCCAAGCCGACGCCCCCGTCCGCCCCGGCTGCCGACACCGCTTCCGCCACCCCGCAGATCCAGCTGATCCCGGCTGCGCCGGAGGGTGCGCTGGACGCCGCGGAGGAAGCCGTCGACCTGCTGCTCGAGTCCGGCCGCGTGCCCGGGGAAGTGCTGGTGATCACCACCGGCGAACCGCACCCGTGGGCCGCGCACGAGCTGTCCTTCGGAGAAGCCGCCTACTGGGCGCAGCACGACGCGGGCGACGACGTCTTCTACACGGACGTCGCCGTCGCCGGCCGGGCGAAGCCCCGTCCCGTCGTCGTGGTCGCCGTCAACGGCGGCCCCGACGAGGCCGCCGGACAGGCGCTGCCGCTGGCGCTCGCACGCGCCGGTGCGCTGCTGATCGTCTGCGGGGACCCGCAGCGCATCAACTCGGTGCTGGGCGCCGGGGTCTGAGCGACTCCGGGGGCCGCGGTCCGTGGCCTCCACGCCCGGTTCCCCTCACACCCCGCGCCTTGCGCGCCCTCGCACCTCTCGCCCAGCACCGGCTGAGCCGGGGCGCGGGGTGCGCCGGGGCGCGGGGTGCGCCGTGTACTGCCCGTGCGTGTGCTGCCGGTGTGTGAGCCGCCAGTGCGTGCACCGCCGGACTCAACGCGCGGCAGCCCGGCGCAGTACCTCCGACGCGGCGCCCCCGGTGCGCGGCGGTGGCGGGGCGGCGAAGGGCTCCGCCGGCGAGTCCGCGTGCGGGCGGCGCCCGCCACGGCCCTCGCCCAGGACCTGCCAGCCGTCACGCGTCAGCGTGATGTACGCCCCGCAGCGCAGCCCGTGCAGCGTGCAGGCGTCCCGCAGCCCCCACATCCACGCACCGTCCTCCTCCGTCCAGCGCCCGTCCCCGTCTCGGCAGTAGAGCAGCACCGCCGTGCGTACCGGAGTGCGTCGCCGCAGGTCGTGCGGGATCACCCGGCGCAGCTGTGCGAGCAGTGCGTTGCGGAACATCCAGCCGTCCGCGGGGGCCGGACGACGGACGAACGACGCGCTCGCCAGCAGCCGTTCGTCGGGATCGAGAACGGCCACGACCGCGGTGGCCGGCCGGGGCCGGTGGCGTGCGTGCAGTCCGCCGACGACGTCCCGGGGGTTGCGCAGCAGGGGAATTCCGGCGGCGGCCCACTCCGCGGGTTCGAGTATGCGGGCCACCGGGTTGACGGAAGCGGCGTACAGGTCGGCAGGGGTCGACGTGCCGGCCGCCGGGGACGGAGCGAATCCGAAGGTCACGGTCCTCCCTTCGGCTACGCGCCCACACTGCGGGCGAGAGTCGGACGTGGGGAGCGCACGCCGCGGCGGAGCCCTGGCCGAACAGGAGAAACCGCGCGGGGAGCGGACTTTCAATTCTTCCCGTCGAACTTCGTTGCGGCAACGAGCAATCGTGGCAGCCGACCGCTTTCTGGTGATCTGTCGCCTATATCCCTGCGCTGTGGGTTCCCGGGCGATGCGTGTGTTGACCAGGGGCGCCCTTTTCGCGGTGGATCAGCCCCGTCCTTCCCCGTCCTTCCCCGTCCTGTGGGTCAGCCCTGCACGGCGAGCACCAGTGGCATCACGTCGTCGGCCCCGGCGCCGCGCAGGAGCCGGGCCGCCACCGTGAGGGTCCATCCCGTCTCGGTGAGGTCGTCCACGAACAGCACGGGGCCGTCCGCGGCCCGCAGGGTCTCCTCCAGCGCGGGCGGGACGGTGAGCGTCCCGAGCAGCCCCCTGAGCCGCTGGGCGCTGTTGGAGCGCGACAGCGGGGGACCGTCGTGCCCCGGGGCGTACTCCAGTTCCCCCAGCACCGGGAGCCGGCCGACCTCACCGACCCTCTCCGCCAGGGTCCGCAGGAGCACCGGCCGGGTGCGCGACGGGAGACGGACGAGGCCCACCGGACGCGCCATGGCGTCCGCCGCGCCCGACGCCCAGCCCCCCGGCCCCTTGGCCCAGCCGACGAGCACCTCCACCACGCCGTGCACGACGTCGTCGGGGACGGGCCCGTCGGTCGCCCGCGGGTCGAACAGGGGTCGTAGCCGGTTGCCCCAGCCGATGTCGGAGAGCCGTCCGAGCGCCCGGCCCGGGAGCGCCTGCTGCCCCGCGGGGATCCGCCCCTTCAGGTCCACCCCGATCGCGGCCAGCCCCGTCGGCCACATCCGTCGCGGCTCGACGACGACACCCGCACGCCTCAGCTCGCCCCGGGCCGCGTCGAGCGAGGAGTCCGACACCTCGGCGTCGAACCGGGGGCCGGCGCAGTTGTCGCACCGGCCGCACCGGGCGGCCGTCTCGTCGTCGAGCTGGCGCTGCAGGAACTCCATCCGGCACCCGGGGGTCGCCGCGTACTCGACCATGGCCCGCTGCTCGGCCTGCCGCTGCCGGGCCACCCAGGCGTACCGCTCGGAGTCGTACGTCCACGGCTGCCCCGTGGCGGTCCAGCCGCCCTTGACCCGCTTGACCGCCCCGTCGACGTCGAGGACCTTGAGCATCCCCTCCAGGCGGGAGCGGCGCAGGTCCACCAAGGGCTCCAGGGCCGGCAGCGAGAGCGGGCGTCCGGCCTGCGCGAGCACGTCGAGGGTGCGCCGTACCTGCTCCTCGGGCGGAAAGGCCAGTGAGGCGAAGTACTGCCAGATCGCGGAGTCCTCCGGGCCGGGGAGCAGCAGGACCTCCGCGTGGTCGACCCCTCGGCCGGCCCGTCCCACCTGCTGGTAGTAGGAGATCGGGGAGGACGGTGAACCGAGGTGCACCACGAACCCGAGGTCCGGCTTGTCGAAGCCCATGCCCAGCGCGGACGTGGCGACGAGGGCCTTCACCTTGTTCGCGAGCAGGTCCTCCTCGGCCTGCTGCCGGTCCGCGTTCTCCGTCTGGCCCGTGTAGGAGGCGACGTCGTACCCCTCGTCGCGGAGGAACGACGCCACTTCCTCGGCGGTCGCCACAGTCAGCGTGTAGATGATGCCCGACCCCGGCAGGTCCCTCAGGTGCTCGGCGAGCCAGGCCAGCCGCCGGGCGGCGTCCGGCATCTCCAGCACGCTCAGGGAGAGGCTGTCGCGGTTCAGTGGGCCGCGCAGCACCAGGGCGTCCGAGCCGGTGCCGGTCCCCAGTTGCTCGGCGACATCGGCGGTGACCCTGGCGTTGGCCGTGGCGGTGGTAGCGAGCACCGGGACGCCCGGCGGGAGGTCCGTGAGCATGGTCCGCAGCCGGCGGTAGTCGGGGCGGAAGTCGTGCCCCCAGTCGGAGATGCAGTGCGCCTCGTCCACCACCAGGAGCCCGGTGGCCGCGGCCAGTGCGGGCAGGACGTTGTCCCGGAAGTCCGGGTTGTTCAGCCGTTCCGGGCTGACCAGCAGGACGTCCACGCCCCCGGTGGCCACCTCGGCGGTGATCTGTTCCCATTCCTCGGGGTTGGACGAGTTGATGGTGCGGGCCCGCACGCCGGCCTTCGCCGCCGCCTCCACCTGGTTGCGCATGAGGGCGAGCAGCGGCGACACGATGACCGTGGGTCCGGCGCCCTGCTGCCTGAGCAGGGCGGTGGCCACGAAGTAGACCGCCGACTTCCCCCACCCGGTGCGCTGCACGACGAGCGCCCGCCGCTTGTCGGCGACGAGCGCCTCCACGGCCCGCCACTGGTCCTCACGGAGCCGGGCCCGGCCCGTCGGGTCTGCGATCAGCCTGCGGAGGACCGTGTCCGCGAGGTCGCGCAGTTCTGCCCTGGTGTCATGTTCCATGGACGGGATTCTTCCCGGTCCGCGCCGCCGACGGCCGACATGGGCCGGGTGCGCGCCTGTCAGCGCCGCGGCGTCGGACGACGGCGTCACGGAGGTGGCGCGCGCGTATCGAAGCACGGTCTCGGCCGGGCGGACTGTGGACAACGGCCGAGGTGACCATGTCGACCGGGACGTGTTTGTCGTGCCCATGAGGTGACTTGTCCACAGGTGCAAGCGGAAGCTCGGCATCCGCGAGATGGTCACGGCATGACGAACCACAGCGAAGCGGCCGGCCGCTCCGGCGACGACGACATCAGCGGGCAGGGCGAGCGAAGCGGGCAGGGTGGGCAGGGGAACCCCACGCCCGGAGAGGGAGGCGACGAGCACCTCCGCGAGCGCACGGCCGGCGACGACTCCGGTGCCGTCCCGGTGCACGAGCGTCCCGCGGCGTTCCCCCGCCACGGTACGGCCGACGTGTACGGAGGGCATGGCGCCCCCACCGGTCCGTGCGGTGAGCAGCAGGTCACGCTGCGGACGCCGGCGGAACTGGCCGACGCCCTGCCCTACCTGCTCGGGTACCGGCCCGAGGACAGCATCGTGCTCGTCGCGGTGCACGACCGGGACGGGCGCGGCCGGTTCGGCGGGCGGGCCAGGCTGGGCATCCCGGCCCAGGCCGACGACTGGGCCGCCGTGGCCGAGCAGTTGTCACACGGACTGGTGACGGGCAGTGAGCGTCGCGGAGCCAGGCCGGAGAGCCTGGTCGCCTTCTTCTGCCAGGACCCGCGCGCCGGGGAGTCGGGGCGGGACGTCATGGAGCGGCTGCGGCCACTGGCGCAACTGCTGCGCCTGGCCTGCGGCAGGTACGACGTGCCCGTGGTCGAGGCGCTGTGCATCTCCGACGGCCGTTTCTGGTCGTACTGCTGTCCCGGCAACGGCTGCTGTCCGGCCGAGGGCGGGGTGATGGGGCTGCCCGGCACCTCGGTCCTCGCGGCCGCGGCGACCTACGCGGGGCTGCGGGTACGCGGCTCCCTGCGAGAACTGAGGGACCGGCTGACCCCGTGGCAGACCGCGGCGGCGCCCCGGCAGGAGGCCGCGCTCGACGCCGCCGACGCGCTGCTCCTGCCCCGCATCCTGCGGGACGGGAGCCGCGGGGAGGTGGCGGAGGAGACGCTCGCACTCGCGGGCCGCCTCCTGTGCCGCCTCGCGGAAGCCCCGCCGGCCTCCGGGACGCACCGGGCAGACCTCCGTGACGACGAACTCGTGAGCCAGGAGGAGGCCGCGACCCTGATCCTCGGCCTGCAGGACCGCACGACCCGCGACCGCGCGGCCGAGTGGATGGAGGGTGCGCAGGCGGGCCCGGCCCTCCGCCTCTGGCGCACCCTCGCCCGCCGCTGCGTGGGCTCGTACGGGGAGCACGCCGCTGCCCCGCTCACGCTCGCGGGCTGGGTCGCGTGGTCCTCCGGCGACGAACTGGAGGCGAGGGAGGCGCTGGCCATGGCGCTCGCCGCCGATCCGGACTACCTCTTCGCCCGGCTCCTGCACCAGGCCTGCAACGAAGGACTCGACCCGGAGTCCGTGCGCCGCTGCCTCCGTACGGCACGGGACGACCGCACCGTCCCCGCGGACGCCGGAACCGACGGTGGGCGCGAGCGGAACACCCAGGGGCGTACGGACGGCTCCGCACCGAGCCGTCGGCGCCGGACCCGGACCGAGCCGGGTGCCGCTGCCCGCGCCACCCGTCGGCCCCCCGCGAAGGCCGGCACCCGGCGGAGGGCGAGTGACACCCCGGGAAGGAGCGCGCGCGGCGGTGCGGACGGCAACGCTCGCGAAGGCGCCGGTGACGGTACCGGCGGCCGGGCTCGGACCCACGGCGGCAACGGCGGTCGCGCCGGGACGGGCCGGACGTGAACACGGCGCGGGCGCGGCTCGCCCCGCCCGTTGATCACCGCCATTCGGTCGGCTTTTCGGATCGGGCCGTGACCCGGCTGAGACCCCCTCCGTTCACCTGAGTGGCGGAACCCGTGGCCGACCCGTACCGCCGCACCGCACCCGTCCGCACCGGAGCCCCAGACCCGGCGCCGAGCACACCGCAGGCGCGTCGAGAGCGCAGGAGAAGCCGACTGATGTCACTGCTCACCCCGCCCTCAGCCCCCGACGGCGACCGCTCGCCCTCCCGCGGGGACGGCCCCTCGGCGCAGCGGACCGAAGAGCTCGACAGCCCCGCGGCGCGCGGGGCGGGCACCGGCCACCGAGCCCGGCGCCAACTCGTGGACAGGGTGGACAGCTCGGACAGGGGTGACCTGCCGCTCCGGGCCACCGGCCCGGTCCGCCCGTCGACCGGCCTTCCCGAAGCGTGCCGGCCGTCGTCGGGCCCGGCGGACACCGACCGTTCACCCACCAGGCTCCCGGTCATCGGCCGCCCTCCGCTCGAGCGCGCGGTGGCGCACCCGGTTCCCGTCCCGGCTCCGTTCCCGCGGCGGCCCGCCGACCTGCCGCCCGCCCATACCGCTCTGATCTGCGTGGCCCTCCCCGGCATGGCTCTCTCCACGGCGCAGGGCCAGCTGACCGGCCAGGGGCTGGAGGGCTTCTACCGTGCGGGCCGGCGCATGCTCTCCCGCTGCCAGGTGCGCGTGGCCGGCCGGGAACCGCTCGCGGTGCAGGCGCGGATGGTCGCCGCGGACCGGGCCCGGTTCACGGGCACGCTCCGGGTGTCCGCCGACGCCGGCCCGGATCCGGAGGTCATGGTCGAGCGCCTGCGGTACGCGGACGGCACGGAACGCATCACGTTGCACAGTGCCGCGCTGCGCCCCCTGCGGCTGCCCGTCGAGGTGGCGCTCGGTACGGACCTCGCGGAGCTGGGCGCCATCGCCTCCGGCCGGGCCGGTCCCGAACTGCCCGCCAGCGTGCACGACTCCGGTCTGCGCTGGTCCAGCGCCACCGGGCACGCGGCCGTCACCGCCGATCCGCCGCCCGCCGACGCCCTCGCCTCCGCGGGGCTGCTGCGCTGGGAGCTGGAACTCCCGCCCGGCGGCACCCGCAGCGTGGAACTGCGCGTACGGCCGGACGGCGCGAGGGCCGTCAGATCGGTGGGACACGGGGTCATGGGTCCGATCGCCCAGGCCACGGCGGCCGGCGACGACCCCCGGGTGCAGGCCCTGCTGCACAGCTGCGTCCAGGACCTGCGGGCGCTCCTGCTGCGCGATCCGGCCGGCCCGTCCGACGCGTATCCGGCGGCAGGGGTGCCCTGGCGCTGCGGCATGGCCCCGGCCGACGCCCTGGCCGCCGCCAGGATGGCGCTGCCGCTCGGCACCCGTCTGGCCGCGGGCACGCTGCGCACCCTGGCCCGCACCCAGCTCGCCGGGCCGGGGCCGCACCACGGCCGGATCCCCGGGCCGCTGCGGGACGCGGGCCCGTACCTGCCGCCGGGCTGCACCGGTACGGAGGCCACCCTGCTGTTCCCGGTGCTGCTCGCGGAGGCCCGGCGCTGGGGCCTCACCGAACCGGAGGCCGAGGAGCTGCTGCCGGCGGCCGAGCGCTGTCTGCGGTGGCTCCGCGGAGCCGCCGGTGACGGGCCCTACCTGCCCGACCCGCGCCCCGGCGGACCGCTGCGCTGCGAGGTGCAGGCGCACGCGCACAGGGCGGCGGTGCTGGGCGCCGATCTCCTGGACACGTACGGCAGACCGGGCGGCGCGGAGCTGCGGGAGTGGGCACGGGAGTTGCGCACCGCGTTCCACGGCGACTTCTGGGTCGAGGACCGGGGCGGCGGCAGGCCGGCGGCGGCCCGTACCCCGGACGGGCGACCCGTTCCGCACCTCGGCGCGGCCGCCGCCCACCTCCTCGACACCGGGCTGCTCGGCTCCGGCACGCCGGCCCCGGGGCTGCTCGACCGGGTACGGACCGAGCAGCTCGCCCGGCTGCTGGGCGGACCGGCCATGGACTCCGGGTGGGGGCTGCGGACGCTGGGCACGAAGGAAGCGGCGTACAACCCCTTCGGGCATCGCGCGGGGTCCGTTCGCGTCCACGAGACGGCGGTCGCGGTCGCGGGGCTGGCCGCCGCCGGGTACGAGAAGGAGGCGAGCTCGCTGCTCCGGGGCGTGCTGGCGGCGGCGGAGGCCTTCGGGCACCGGCTGCCCGAGATGTACGCGGGGGAGCAGCGCACGGAGGGCGGCGCCCCGCTGCCCCACCCGGCGGCCTGCCGTCCCGCCGCGACGGCCGCGGCCGCGGGGGTGCTGATGCTGACCGCCCTCGCCGGGATCCGTCCCGACGCCCCGGCGGGCACGGTGACGCTGCGCCCCGTGCGCAGTGCGCCGCTGGGAGAGGTCGGGTTCACGGGACTGCGGGTCGCGGGCGCCTCCTTCTCGGTGCGCGTCAGCAGACTCGGACTGGCGATGGTGGAGGAAGCGGCCGACGGACTGCAGCTGGGGGTGTGACCTCGGCCGACGCAAGTGGGAGCGCCCCCCGGCAGTCGCTGGTGAGGGGCACGGCGGACAGCCGTGGATCAGGTGGCGGTGAGGTCGGCGAAGGGAGTGTTTATCGTCAGGAAGACGACTATGATCGCGGCATGCCCTACGACCCGTCAGCCTTCCCGCCCTTCGCCGTCACCGTGGACCTGGTCGTGCTGACCGTGCGCCGCCACGTCCTGTGCGCACTGGCGGTGCGGCGGGGGGAGCAGCCGTTCCAGGGGCGGTGGGCGCTCCCTGGCGGGTTCGTCCGGTCCGACGAGGACCTGTCCCAGGCCGCCGCGCGCGAGCTGGCCGAGGAGACCGGACTGCGCGCCCACGACCCGTCGGGCCCGGCCCAGGACAACGGTGCGCACCTGGAGCAACTCGCGACGTACGGCGATCCCAAGCGCGACCCGAGGATGCGTGTGGTCAGCGTCGCCCACCTCGCCCTCGCCCCCGACCTGCCGGCGCCCAGGGCGGGCGGCGACGCCAACAGCGCGCGGTGGGCCCCGGTGGAGGAACTGCTGCGGCAGAGCGGTCACGGCCGTGAGGGTGAACCGGTCGTGCCGCTCGCCTTCGACCACGCGCAGATCCTGGCGGACGGCGTCGAGCGCGCCCGCTCCAAGATCGAGTACTCCTCGCTGGCGACAGCCTTCTGTCCGCCCGAGTTCACGGTCGGTGAGCTGCGCCGTGTCTACGAGGCCGTGTGGGGCGTGGTCCTGGACCCGCGGAACTTCCACCGCAAGGTGACGGGTACGCCCGGCTTCCTCGTGCCGACCGGGGGCACGACCACGCGCCAGGGCGGCCGGCCCGCCCAGTTGTTCCGCGCGGGTGGTGCCACGCTGCTCAACCCGCCGATGCTGCGCCCCGAGGTCTGAGGAACTCGGCCGCCCCGCCCGGCCCTTCCGGGTGGGGCGCCACGCCCCCCTCAACCCGCCGGTACCATCGCCCGACGTACGAAACCGTAGAAAACGGGCATGTGGCGCTATCTTGCTGTGGGTGATCCAGGCCATCGGACTGACCAGTGCCTCCCGCAAGGAGCGTCCGCCCGCCGTCGACAACCTCTCCTTCGCGGCGTGCCCCGGCCGCGTCACCGTGCTCCTGGGCGCTCCGGGCGCGGGCAAGACGACCTCCGTGCGGCTCATGCTCGAACTCCAACAGGGCCGTGGCACCACCCACTTCGGCGGGCGCCCCCTGCACCGCGTCCCGCACCCGCCGCGCGAGGTCGGCGCGGTCCTCGGTGACGTGTCCGGCCATCCGGCCCGCACGGTCCGCGGTCACCTCCGCCTGCTGTGCGCCGCGGTCGGCGTCCCCGGGCGGCGGGCGGACGACGTCCTGGAGACCGTGGGGCTCGCCGGCCTGCGCGACGAACGCCTCGGTGCCCTGCCGCACGGCATGGAGCGCCGCCTCGGCCTCGCCTGCGCCCTCCTGGCCGATCCGCACACCCTCGTCCTCGACGCACCCGGCGACGGACTGCCCGCCCGCGAGAGCCGCTGGCTGCACGGGATGCTGCGCGCCCACGCCGACCGGGGCGGCACCGTGCTGTTCACCACCCGGGACCCCAGGGAAGCCGCGCGGGCCGCCGACCGGGTGGTCACCCTGGATCACGGCAGACTCGTCGCCGACCAGGAGGCGGCCGACTTCGCC
Organism: Streptomyces sp. CRN 30; assembly: GCF_034105845.1. Classification (NCBI taxonomy): domain Bacteria; kingdom Bacillati; phylum Actinomycetota; class Actinomycetes; order Kitasatosporales; family Streptomycetaceae; genus Streptomyces; species Streptomyces sp. CRN 30. Next base: position 24,098 of record NZ_JAVRHI010000517.1, read on the forward strand.
CGCACCCGCCTGCGCCCCCGCGTCGCCGTCCGCAGCCCGCACGCCGCACGGCTTGCGGCGCTGCTGGCCGAGGAGGCCCGCGGCGCCCGGCGCCCGGTCGAGGTCGTGCGTGAGGACGGCAACCGGCTCTCGGTCTACGGCAGTACCTGTGCCGACGTCGGAGAGGCCGCGTTCCGGCACGGCGTCCTCGTGCACCGACTCGCCGACGAGACGGGGGACATGGGCCCGACACCGGCTCGCGACGACCGGACGTCGAGCGACTCGACGTCGAGCGACCGGGCGCCCGACGCCGCCCCGTCCACGCGGGACACGGAGGTGTCCGCCACGGATCCTCACCCGGCGTCCTCCGCCGAGTCCCCGGCACCGACGCCGGTACCCGAACCCGCACAGGCACCCCCACCCCGCCCCGCGACATCAACCGGTGCCCTTGCCCCGTTTCCCCCACCCATCACCGTCCGGCCCGCCCGGAGCCCCTCGCACCCCCTCCGCTACGAGCTGCGCCGGGCCGCCGGGATCGGTGCCGGCCGTCTCACCGCCGTCGCCGTACTGGTCGTCTCGGCCCTGCTCTGCCTCGTCCTCGCGCGCGTCGGGCACACCCCGCGGCCGCACCTCCTCGTCGCCTGGCCGCGGGAGCTGCCCCTGCCGCCCGCGGCGCTCGGCGCCGGACTGCTCGGGGCGCTCGCCTTCGGCGACGAGTTCCGGCACCCCGTACTGGCCGCCGACCGCGGCGCCGTTCCCCGCCGCCTGGGGTTGCTCGCCGCGAAACTGTGCGTGGCCGGGGCCACCGGGCTGCTCCTGGCCGTCCTCACGGTGGGCTGCGACCTGGAGGTGCTGCACCTCCTCCACGGGCCGGAAGTCGCGGAGGTGCCACCGGACTGGCCGACGCAGGGAGCGAGTTGGATCGGCCTCGTCGTCGGGTGCTCCTGGGCCGGAGTGCTGGCCGCCGGCGTCTTCCGGTCCACCTCCGCGGGGCTGGCCGCGGTGCTCGCGGTGCCCGTACTCGTCGTGCCGCTCGTGCACGAGGTCCTGACGGGGGTGGGCGCACGGGTCGTGGCCGGGCTCTCGGCGCAGCTGGGCGAGGTGCCCCTGGTGGGCCTGCCGCGCTCGGCGCGCCGGCCGCTCGGAGGCGAGGAGTACCTCGCCGCCGCGGCCCGGGTGGTGACCCAACCCGTGGGCGGAGCCCTGCTGTTGTCGCTGACCTCGCTGCTCGGCGTCTACCTGCTCACGACCCTGCGGAGCGGGACCCGATGACCGTAGTCCGCGACCTTCCGTCCTCGTCCGCTGCGCAACTCCTCGCAGTGAGCCCCTTTCTTTCCGATAAGGCGTCAATTGCGATGGGGTGAGCGATCACCCTTTCGTGTGCTTTTCACCAAAGACCTCAAGGCAGTTGAGATCGGCGCCGACAAAGGATGCGTGAGTACCCTTGCGCACACCATGATGACCGCCGCCCGCTCCGCCGACTCCGGCCTGGCCGGCCCGGGCGAACTCGACCGCTACTCCTACACCGAGGCCCCCGGCGCCGACCGTGTCGGCCCCCCGGCCTGGGAGAGCCCCGATCCCGAACTGGGGCGTGTGGGCCGACGCGCCGCCGGCAGCCGTGGACGTGGGCTGCACGGCCAACTCGTCCAGCAGCTCGGGCAGATGATCGTCTCGGGCGACCTCGGTGCGGACCGCCCGCTCGTCCCCGAGGAGATCGGGCAGCGGTTCGAGGTCTCCCGTACCGTCGTCCGCGAGTCCCTCCGCGTCCTGGAGGCGAAGGGGCTGGTCAGCGCCCGCCCCAACGTCGGCACGCGGGTCCGCCCGGTCAGTGACTGGAACCTGCTGGACCCGGACATCATCGAGTGGCGCGCCTTCGGGCCGCAGCGCGACGACCAGCGGCGCGAGCTGAGCGAGCTGCGCTGGACGATCGAGCCGCTCGCGGCGCGCCTGGCCGCCGGCCACGGGCGCGAGGAGGTCCAGCAGCGGCTCGGCGACATGGTCGAGATCATGGGTCACGCCATGGGGCAGGGGGACGCGCTCACCTTCTCGCGCGCGGACGCCGAGTTCCACTCCCTGCTCATCCAGGTCGCGAGCAACCGCATGCTCGAGCACCTCTCCGGCATCGTCTCGGCCGCCCTGCAGGTCTCCGGGGGCCCGGTCACCGGGTGCGACCGCCCCAACGAGAGCTCGCTGGCCCACCACGCCCGGCTCGTCGACGCCCTCGCCGCGGGGGACGGCGCGGCGGCCGAGGCGGCGATGCGCCAACTGCTCACGGTCCATCCCGAGGTGGAGCGCGTGGTCCCCGCGCCGCGCGAGCACTGACCGCGCGCCGGGGGCGGCACGGTCGTCGGGTGAGGTGCCTCCTCCCGGGAGCGCCCGGCTGCGTCACCTTCCGCCGTCGGGCCCCATCGGCTCCCCCAGGGGAACCGGCGGGGTCCGACGGCGCAAGGGCGGCGGAGGCACGGGGTGCGTACCGGTCATGGTCATGGATGGCATCATTTGATCAGGTTTGGGTGGATGCGGGCATCTGCGGGATGTGACTCGGGCCACGCAGATTGGGCGTAACGCTCCTCGGAACAACGCGATGACCTAAGAGGTGACAGCCGAGAAGGGAATGCGGACGCCGCTCGTGGCGCTGTGCTCTTGTCGGCCCCGCCCGCGCCGTCGGCCCATCCCCAGTCGGCGGTCGTCGGCTCCTGTCCGCAGTGGACGGGGCCGGAAGCCGTTTTCCAACGTTCCGAGAGGTTGTTCGTGTCGGCCAGCACATCCCGTACGCTCCCGCCGGAGATCGCCGAGTCCGTCTCTGTCATGGCGCTCATCGAGCGGGGAAAGGCTGAGGGGCAGATCGCCGGCGACGATGTGCGTCGGGCCTTCGAAGCCGACCAGATCCCGGCCACTCAGTGGAAGAACGTACTGCGCAGCCTCAACCAGATCCTCGAGGAAGAGGGTGTGACGCTGATGGTCAGTGCGGCGGAGCCCAAGCGCACCCGCAAGAGCGTCGCAGCGAAGAGTCCGGCCAAGCGCACCGCCACCAAGACCGTGGCGGCGAAGACGGTGACCACCAAGAAGGCCACTGCCGCCGCCGCTCCGGCGGCGTCCGCCGCCGACGATCCCGCCGAGGGCGCCGCGCCCGCGAAGAAGGCCGCGGCCAAGAAGACCACGGCCAAGAAGGCTGTCGCCAAGAAGGCCGTCGCCAAGAAGACGGCGGCCAAGAAGACGACCGCCAAGAAGGACGACGTCGAGCTGATCGAGGACGAGGCCCTCGAGGAGACCCCGGCCCCCGGCAAGCCCGGCGAGGAGCCCGAGGGCACCGAGAACGCCGGATTCGTGCTCTCCGACGAGGACGAGGACGACGCGCCCGCCCAGCAGGTCGCCGCCGCCGGTGCCACCGCCGACCCGGTCAAGGACTACCTCAAGCAGATCGGCAAGGTCCCCCTGCTCAACGCCGAGCAGGAGGTCGAGCTCGCCAAGCGCATCGAGGCGGGCCTCTTCGCCGAGGACAAGCTGTCGGCCGCCGACAAGCTCGCCCCGAAGCTCAAGCGCGAGCTGGAGATCATCGCCGAGGACGGCCGCCGCGCCAAGAACCACCTGCTGGAGGCCAACCTCCGTCTCGTGGTCTCCCTGGCCAAGCGCTACACCGGCCGCGGCATGCTCTTCCTGGACCTGATCCAGGAGGGCAACCTCGGCCTGATCCGCGCGGTGGAGAAGTTCGACTACACCAAGGGCTACAAGTTCTCCACGTACGCCACCTGGTGGATCCGTCAGGCGATCACCCGCGCCATGGCCGACCAGGCCCGCACCATCCGTATCCCGGTGCACATGGTCGAGGTCATCAACAAGCTGGCCCGCGTCCAGCGCCAGATGCTCCAGGACCTGGGTCGCGAGCCCACCCCGGAGGAGCTGGCCAAGGAGCTCGACATGACCCCGGAGAAGGTCATCGAGGTCCAGAAGTACGGCCGTGAGCCCATCTCGCTGCACACCCCGCTCGGCGAGGACGGCGACAGCGAGTTCGGTGACCTCATCGAGGACTCCGAGGCCGTCGTCCCGGCGGACGCCGTCAGCTTCACGCTCCTCCAGGAGCAGCTGCACTCCGTCCTCGACACCCTGTCCGAGCGCGAGGCGGGTGTCGTCTCGATGCGCTTCGGTCTCACCGACGGTCAGCCGAAGACCCTGGACGAGATCGGCAAGGTGTACGGGGTCACCCGTGAGCGCATCCGGCAGATCGAGTCCAAGACGATGTCGAAGCTGCGTCACCCCTCGCGGTCGCAGGTCCTGCGCGACTACCTCGACTGAGCACGGCTCGACCGAGTTTCGCTCGTACGCCCGAAGGCCCGGCCTCCCCGGTGGAAGCCGGGCCTTCGGCGCGTGTGCAGCACGCGGGAGCCCCGCCGGTGGACCACTCTTGGTGTGCCATCGACTCCACGGAGTGAGGAGCTCTCATGCGTCGACGCTTCGCCCGGGTACTGGCTCTCGCGGTCACCGCGACGGTGATACCGCTGACCACCCCCGCGGCCGCGCCGGCGAACGCCGTCATCGGCGGTCAGCCGGTCGACGTCGCGCGGACCCCGTGGGCGGTGGCGCTGTCGAGCCGCGACCGGTTCGGACCGGAGAGGTCGGGACAGTTCTGCGGCGGTGTGCTGGTCGCGCGCTCGACCGTGCTGACCGCGGCCCACTGTCTGAGCGAGGCCGTGCTGGGGATCCCGTGGCAGCAGGTGACCGATCTGAAGGCGATCGCGGGCCGCGGTGATCTGCTGTCGAAGCAGGGCCGCGAGATTCCGCTACGGAAGGTCTGGGTCAACCCCCGTTACGACACCTACACCAACGCGGGGGACTTCGCCGTCCTCACCCTCGCCGCACCGCTGCCGGAAAGCTCCGTGATCCGTATGGCGGGAGCGGGCGACCCCGCGTACCGGCCGGACACGGACGGCGCGGTGTACGGCTGGGGGGACACGACGGGTACCGGCGACTACGCCCGTACCCTGCGGGCGTCGAGGGTCAGGATCCTGCCCGACACGGTGTGCGAGAAGGCGTACCCGGGCAGTAGCGAGGGCACGTACACGCCCCGCTCCATGGTGTGCGCCGGGGAGCCGGCGGGGGGCCGTGACGCCTGCCAGGGCGACAGCGGCGGTCCGCTGGTCGCGCGGCGCAAGGTGATCGGCCTGGTGTCGTGGGGCAGCGGGTGCGGGCACGCCGGGAACCCGGGCGTCTACACCCGGATCTCGGAGATCGCGGGATCGCTGGGCCGGCTTCGGTGAGCCGGCCCGTGGGGCCGCCCGGCGGACCCGCCGAGGGGCGGGGCGCCCGGACGGTGCGGCGCCTGCGGACCGCTCCGAGGGGCCGGTACGCGGGTGGCGGG
>NZ_JAVRHI010000518.1:0-6710 GCF_034105845.1 Streptomyces sp. CRN 30
GGGCAGCGCGACGGTGGCGCCCCAGCGGTCGGTACCGGGCGCCAGCTCCCGCATCGGCGTCCACGGCCCGGTACGCCCCTGGGGATCCGTCAGGACCACGTCCGCGGCGACCGCGTCGTGCCCCTCCCGGAACACCGTCGCCGAGACCTCGAACTCCTCACCCACCACCGCCTTCGCGGGACGGCCGCCGCAGTCCACGGCGGGACGGACCTCCCGTACGGGAATGCGGCCGACGGCCGGGGACGACGTCTGCGACGCCTTCATGGGGCTCACCTCCGTGGTGCCGGGGCCGTGGCCACGACGAGGCGTGCCCGACCGGGTGCTGTCCCCCTCCGGGTGCCGTCCCCACCCGGTTGCCGTCTCCCTGCCCGCGGTCCCGCCGGAGAGCGCCGGTCCGCGCCCGCGCCGGTCGCGCCGGTCAGGGTCCCTGCGTGAATCCGGGGCCACGGGCGAATCCCGGCCCTCGCGTGCATGCCGGTGCCCGCGCGTATCCCAGCGGCGCGGCGCCCCATTCCTGCTCCTGCGGGAAGCCGGCCCGTTCCGGCGGACGGGTGAGGGGGCCCGCCCCCAGATAGTGCTCGGCGGCCTCCACGGCCTCCCTGGCGCACCGCTTGCCCATCAGCACGCACAGCGTGTAGCCCGAGTCCTCGAAACTGCCGCGCGCCATGCGGTCCAAGGGCGCCGCCAGCATCACGCGCTCCCAGGCCCGGTAACGCTCCAGATGCCGGGCGACCTCGTTCTTCGCAGGCAGCAGCATGGCTCGTCACCTTCCACGCGTAACGACGGTGCACCGCCGCCCGGACGCCGGGCGGCGGTCGTGCACGGGGGAGACCGGTCCCTCGCGGGGCCGGGTCCCCCTCATGGTGCACGGGCGGCGACCCACCGTCCTGTTGGCTTTTCAACCGCCTCCGGAGTCGCTCGTGTTGCACGAATGGACTACCGCTTACAGGCTGGAGTGACTCAGAAGCGATCACCGCTCACGCTGCGTCTCGGGGCCCGGTCCGCAAGGCCGACGACGGGCGGAGCCTCGCCGGTGAGGAGTCAACGACGATGAAGACCGCAGTGCCCTGCTACTACCACCTGGATGTGCGCGTCAGCCCCGAGCGGGTCGGCCAGGTCAGGCGCATCCTCGCCGCCCACCTCCGGTTCTGGGACCTGGACACGCTCGTGGAGCCCGTCTGCCAGGGCGCCGAGCTGCTGCTGCGCGCGATCGACGAGCACGCCACGGACAAGAACACGTCGATCGAGATGTGGTGGAACCACCAGCACCTGATCACCGCCATCGGCCGCGCCGACCGCACCCTGCGCCCCGACCCCGACCTGCGTACCTGCCTCGCCCTCATCGCCGCGCTCAGCGACGGGTGGGGCTGCTGCGCCACGGCCACCGGCGGCATGGTCATCTGGTTCTCGCAACGGGCCCGGGCGGGCGAGGGCGTGCCCCTGGTCCCGACGGCGCCCGAGCCCCAGGCGCGGGAGGCCCGCGACGTGCCTCGCGCGCAGCCGGTCCCCGTGTTCGCCACCGCGTCCCTCCTCACCCCGGACGACCTCGGGGAGGCCCGGTGACGGCACGTCCGGCGGCGCGGGACCGGGACCGGGACCGGAGGAAGGTGCCCGCGTGGAGCGGGGACCCCTACCCGCTGGGGGCCTCCCATGACGGCGACGGCACGAACTTCGCGCTGTTCAGCGAGGTCGCCGAGCGGGTGGACCTGGTCCTCGTGGGCGACGACGGGACCTCCCGGTCCGTCCGGCTGACCGAGGTCGACGGTTTCGTGTGGCACTGCTACCTGCCCGGAGTGGGCCCGGGGCAGCGCTACGGCTACCGGGTGCACGGCCCCTGGAACCCATCCGCCGGCCACCGCTGCAACCCGCGCAAACTGCTCCTGGACCCGTACACCAGGGCGGTGGACGGGCAGGTGGACAACCACGCCTCGCTCTTCGAGCGCACCCCCGGCGGCCCCTCCCCGGCCAACAGCGCCGGACACACGATGCTGGGCGTGGTCACCGACCCGGCGTTCGACTGGGGCGAGGACCGTCCGCCCAGACGGCCCTACGCCGACACCGTGATCTACGAGGCGCACGTGCGCGGGCTGACCCGCACCCACCCCGAGGTACCGCCCGGACTGCGCGGCACGTACGCCGGCCTCGCCCATCCGGCGGTCCTCGACCACCTCACCTCGCTGGGGGTGACGGCCGTCGAGCTGATGCCGGTGCACCAGTACGTCCAGGACGGCGTCCTGCAGGGCCGCGGCCTGTCGAACTACTGGGGCTACAACACGATCGGCTTCTTCGCCCCGCACAACGCCTACGCCGCCCACGGCACCCGCGGCGAACAGGTCACCGAGTTCAAGTCCATGGTGAAGGCCCTGCACGCGGCCGGGCTCGAGGTCATCCTCGACGTGGTCTACAACCACACCGCCGAGGGCAACGAGAAGGGCCCCACGCTCTCCTTCCGCGGCATCGACAACGCCTCGTACTACCGCCTGGTGGACGGTGACTTCGGCCACTACTACGACACCACCGGCACCGGGAACTCCCTGCTGATGCGGCACCCGTACGTCCTGCAGCTGATCATGGACTCGCTGCGGTACTGGGTGACCGAGATGCACGTGGACGGGTTCCGCTTCGACCTCGCGGCCACGCTGGCCCGGCAGTTCCACGAGGTGGACCGGCTGTCGGCGTTCTTCGACCTGATCCAGCAGGACCCCGTGATCAGCAGGGTCAAGCTGATCGCCGAACCCTGGGACGTGGGCGAGGGCGGCTACCAGGTGGGGAACTTCCCGCCCCTGTGGTCGGAGTGGAACGGCAGGTACCGCGACGCCGTACGGGACTTCTGGCGGACCGGGCCGCACACGCTCGGCGAGTTCGCCTCCCGGCTGACCGGCTCGCCCGACCTCTACGAGCACAGCAGGCGCCGCCCGCGCGCGAGCGTCAACTTCGTGACGGCGCACGACGGGTTCACCCTGCGCGACCTGGTCTCGTACAACGACAAGCACAACGAGGCCAACGGCGAGGACAACCGGGACGGGGAGGGCGACAACCGGTCCTGGAACTGCGGCGCCGAGGGCGCGACCCGGGACCCGGCGGTGCTCGGGCTGCGCGCCCGCCAGCAGCGCAACCTCCTGGCCAGCCTCTTCCTCTCGCAAGGCATCCCGATGCTGCTCCACGGGGACGAGCTGGGCCGCACCCAGCACGGCAACAACAACGCCTACTGCCAGGACGACGAGGTCTCCTGGGTCGACTGGCGGCTCGACGACGAGCAGCGCGAACTGCTGGAGTTCACCCGCGGCCTCATCGCGCTGCGGGCCGCCCACCCCGTCCTGCGCCGGCGGCGCTGGTTCCGCGGTGACACGTCCGCGCGCGCCGAGCAGCCACTGCCCGACCTGGTGTGGCTGCTCCCCGACGGCCGGGAGATGCGGGACGCCGACTGGCGGCGCGGTGACGCCCACGCGGTCGCCGCCTTCCTGAACGGCGACGCCCTGGAACGCGACGCGTACGGGCGCCGGATCGTCGACGACTCGCTGCTGCTGTTGCTGAACAGCTACTGGGGGCCGATGCCGTTCCGGCTGCCGGACGCCCCGTACGGCGAGCGCTGGACGACCCGCGTCGACACCGCTGACCCGCAGGGCGCCTTCGACGAGGTGGAGCACAAGGCGGGCACGGACGTCACGGTCGAGGCGCGGGCCCTGGTGCTGCTGTCACGGCCGTCCAAGGTCCGCTTCAGGCCGTCGGCGGCGCGTGCGGGGTCACCGTGAAGTGGGCCCCGTCGGGATCGCAGAGCACCGCCTCGGTGCCGCTCTGCCGCAGGACGGTACCGCCGTGTCCCTGCGCGGCCCGGGCGCAGGCCGCCACGTCGGGCACCGCGAAGTGGACCTGCCAGTGCGGCCGGATCGTCGGGTCGGGCGCCTCCTCCAGCGCCCCGGAGCTGATCCTCGCCACGACGTCCCCGTCGCTGCGCAGCACCACCTCGTCGCCCTCGTAGTGCACCTCGCAGCCGCCGGGGCGGTCCGAGGCCCAGTCCAGCACCTGGCCGTAGAAGATGGCGGCCTCGAAGGCGTCCCGGGTGTGCAGCCTGACGAAGGCGGGGGCGACCCGGCGCCAGACCTCCCAGTCACTGACGAGCTCGCCCTCCCAGATCCCGAAGGCGGCCCCGTCGCGGTCGGCGAGCAGGGCCGCCCGGCCGGGCGCGAAGGAGAGCGGCCCGACCGCCGCCGTGCCCCCGCGCTCGCGCACCCGGGACACGGCCTCGTCCGCGCTCTGCACGGCGAAGTAGGGCGTCCAGACGACGGGCATCGGCCACCGGGAGGACTCTCCCGCGATGCCCGCGACGGGCGCCCCGTCCGCCAGCGCGATGCGGAAGCGGTCGCCCAGCCTGGTGACCCGCCACTCCCACCCCAGGACCGCCTGGTAGAAGTTCTCCGCGGCCCGCAGGTCGCGGCTGGTCAGACTCACCCAGCAGGGGGCGCCGAACACGGCGTGGGTGGTGGCGGCGGGTGCGCCGCCGGGCAGGGCGGAGTTCCGGTCCCCGGGGTGCTCCGGTGCGTGTGGTGCGTGGTTCATGGCAGTAGCGTCCTGGTCTCGCCGGCCGGCCCGCGCCGATCGGAACGGACCGGACACCAGTCTCCGGCCGGATCGGGTGGTGGCGCCTGTCGAGTACCCCGGCGGTGGAGCCGAAACGGTGGCCGGACGATCATCAGGACCCGTTCGGCCCCGTGGCGGCGGCGGTGCGCACCTGCCGCGCCGTTCCCTCGGGACGGGGTGCCGGGTTAGGGTCACGGCAAGTGGGATCTTGTACGGAGGTGCCCGGAATGGAGCAGAGCGCGACAGTGCGGCGGGGCCGACCGCCGGGCGTGCGTTCCGTGGAGGGGGAGCTGACGCGGCGCCAGGAGGCCGTCGTCCGCTTCATCCGTGACGAGGTGCGCCGGCGCGGCTACCCGCCGTCGATGCGGGAGATCGGCCGGGCCGTGGGCCTGGCGAGCACGTCGTCCGTCGCGCACCAGCTGATGGTGCTCGAACGCAAGGGCGTGCTGTACCGGGACCCGCACCGGCCGCGGGCCTACCGGGTGCGCTCCTCGTGGGCGCCCGACCTGGACGCGCGGACCGAGGCCCCGGTCGAGGTGCCGCTGGTGGGCAGGATCGCCGCGGGCGCGCCGCTGCTCGCCCAGGAGATGGTCGAGGACGTCTACCTGCTGCCCCGGCAGCTGGTCGGCGAGGGCGAGCTGTTCGCGCTCACGGTCTCCGGCGACAGCATGATCGAGGCGGCGATCTGCGACGGGGACGTCGTCACCGTACGGCGCCAGGACAGCGCCGACCACGGCGACATCGTCGCGGCCCTCATCGAGGACGAGGCCACCGTCAAGCAGCTCCGCCGCCAAGGCGGCCGGGTGTGGCTGATGCCGCGCAACCCGGCGTACGAGCCGATCCCCGGCGACGGGGCCGTGATCCTCGGCAAGGTCGTGAGCGTGCTGCGGCAGCTGTGACGCCCCCGTCCGAACGCCTTTCGCGCACGCGGAAGGCCCCGGCTGGACGGGGGGAACCAGCCGGGGCCCGTAGGGGGTGGCGTGCGGAGGGCGGTCGCCTCGCGGCGAAAGGCTCCATGGGGCTTCAGCCGGACGATCGTCCCCATGGGCGAGAGGTGAGGCCCGGGGACACTGTCCCCTCCGCAGCCACGTAGGGAGGAACGGCGGACCACGGACGATTGTTCCGCGGCCCGCGCCGTACCGCGTGTGAGGTGGGACACCCGCGCGGACCCGCTCCGTCACACCACTGCCCCACTCGGGTGGCGGGTGGTCGTCGGCGCCCCTAGTAATGGGACCAAGTTCGCGTGTCGCGTTACGGGGGCGCAGGGACGGCGGCACCCTTCCCAGGGAGCGAGCATGACCACCAGCTCTACATCACCGAATTCGAATTCGAGTTCGAACCAGTCCGGCATACCCGGCAGGGACACGGTCGCGGTCGGCCCGCCGGTCACCGGTGCACCGCCCGCGGCGCCACCACCACCCGTGGCGGGACGGCCACCGGACCGGACTAAGCCGGCCGGCGGTGATCCCGGTCCGCCACGGGGCGGGCCGGTCGACGGCCTGGTCCGTGCCGCCGTCGCCGAACGGCCGCTGGAGGAGGTCGTCCAGCTCATCACCCTCCTCGAGGAGTCCCCCGAGTACGCGCAGGCCACGGTCGACGCCCTGCGGGCGGTGGGGGTGAACCGGTCCGTCGAGGACGTCACCCGGCTGGTGGCCCTGCTGACGCGGCCACCACGGGACGCGGACAGCGCCGACGAGGCGATCCGCGCCGCGGCCGCGTGCCGGCCGGTGGAGGAGGTGACCCGGCTGATGTCGCTCCTGCACCGCACGCAGGTGGAACCGCACTGCAACGAGGAGGCGGTACGGGCCGCGGCCACCGGGAGGTCCGTGGAGGAGCTCGTCCAGCTGATCGGACGGCTGGACGAGGAGCGGAACGCCTACCAGGAGCGCGCGGCATACCCGGACGGCCCGGTCGCCGGTACGCCGGCCGCCGGAGCGCCGGCCGGACCGGCGGTGGCGGACGGCGCTCCCGCCGACCCCTTCGAAGCCGCTCCCTTCGAGGCCGACGACTTCCACGACGACCTCTTCGAGGAAGACATCTTCGACACCGATCCCTTCCCCGCCGCCCACCCGGCCCGGCCCGCCGCCCCGCACCCGGCGGCGCCCGACGACCGCGGGCCGGGCGTCCGTGGC
>NZ_JAVRHI010000519.1:0-28937 GCF_034105845.1 Streptomyces sp. CRN 30
CCAGCCGGCGGCCGCCAGGGCCCGGGCCGACAGGGAGTTGCCCGCGCCGTCGAAGTCCGCCGCGCGGGGGCGCCGGTCGTCGCTGACCGCGCGGTTGTCGAAGTACCGCTCCAGCGGCAGCGCCCGGGCCGCCGCGGGCACGGCCCCTGCGGACGTGACCGGCACGGTCGCCGTCAGCAGGCCGAGCACGACCGCCGCACCCCACACACGTCGGAGCACTCCGACCCCTCTCCCGTCACCCGCGCTTCGCCACGTCACCGCGACCGCCGGGGCGGCCGTCGCGCCCTGTGAACGTAAGGAGTCGTCAGGAGGCCGTCAACGAGGCGGCGGCGAACGGCGCACGCGTCCGGCGGCACACGCCGCGCCGGACCCCGCGCCGGCCGCACGCGCGCGGCGGTCGAGCGCGCCTGTGGTGCGGGGAGCGGTCCCAATGACACGCTGGCCGTATGAACATCTCTTTCCTGGGCAACTGGCGCAAGAAGCAAGGGCCCGCCCTCGGTGTCGCGGTGTTCTCCGAGGGTCCGGCCGAGCACGGAGGACTCACCGACCTCCTGGCCGAGTGCGAGCTCATGCGTTCGCAGGCGTACGCGGCGGGGGTCGAACTCGACGACACCGCCGCCTCGTTGACGGCGCTGGACCAGCTCGTGCCGCGCTGGCGGGACGACGAGGAGCTGCTGCCCTGGCTCGGGAACGACGCGGGGCTCTATCTCGGGACGGTCATGGTGCGCACGGTACCGGGCGCCGGGTGGGTGCTCGGGCCGAACGGGCAGCCCGTCGTGCGGCTCGCCTCGGGCCGGGAGATCGACGTCGTCGCCGCGGGACACGAGTGGGCGGTGACCGGGGCGCCGGAGCTGTCCTGGCTGTACGCCGAGGTGGCGGAGGGGTAGCGGTTCGAACACCCCTCCGCCCGCCGTCGGGGCGTCGACTACGATGAGCCGTTCAGCCCTGTGCGGGCCGGGACCCTCGAAGGCGTCCCGGCCGTACCAGGGCGTCGCTGCCCGGTGGGGTCTTCCGCGGCCTAGGAGTCTCGTGGGGGAGAGCAGCGGCTCACAGGGCCAGGCCCGTCCGGCGGCAGCCGGAGATCACTGCTCGCGCAGCGGTACCGCCAGGTAGGACGGATCGTGCGACGGCGAGGAGAAGGTCAGCTGCGCGCCGGTCGGGTTGTGCTCGATGTAGAGCGGGTCGACCGTGTCGACGACCAGGGCGAGCCGGTGCCCGGCCGGGACGTCGTAGGCCGTGGAGAACAGCTCCAGGTCCACGCCGAACGGGCGGCCCGGAGCCTGCCCGTGGAAGGTGTACGGCGCGCTGCTGACCAGCTTGCCGAGGCCGAGCGGGCCCACGTCGTACAGGTAGGCGACGAGGGTGCCGCTCGACTCGGTGCTGGTGAGCGTGGTGTGCAGCTCGGCGGTGCCGCGCACCTGTTGGGCGCTCGCGTACCGCTCCGACTGCCACACGGCGGCGTAGCGGCGCGGCAGCAGGGGGATCGACGCCGTCGGGGGTACCCGGACCAGCTGGTCGAGGAGGCTGGAGAGGAAGAGGACCCCGCCGTCGGCGCCCGAGTTGACGTTCGCGTGGATCGTCGTGGTGCCGGCCAGGTCGATCTTCCGGCCGGTCGCGCCGACCGACTTCCAGTCCGGGTAGCCCTCCCAGGCGCCGGTGGAGCGGGACTTGAGCCGGACCGGCTGCTCGCGGTCGACGCCGTTGGCCTCGCCCTTGAGGTGGAAGTCGAGCCAGCGCCCGGTGTCGGTCCACACGTCGTTGGGCAGGCCGAGCAGTCCGGTCGCCTCGGCGGTGGCGTGGTCGCCGGGGCGCAGCGCGAGCCGCTTGGGACCGGTCAGCTCCTCGAAGAAGTCGGCGTACTGGTTGGGCGGGAAGATGGAGTCGCCCCAGGCGTTGGCGAGCATGACCGCCGTGCCGTTGGCGTTGATCCGGTCGACGTAGGTGGCGGGGGAGCGCTTCGCCCCCCAGTCGATCATCTCCTGCTCCGCGTCCAGGTTCGAGCCGAGGAAGTCCTCGATGACCTGTTGGAGCTCGGCGCTCGGCCGGCCGGTGAGCTGCCCGGAGCCGGCCAGCAGGGCGGCCGCCTGGGCGTGCTGGGTGCGGCCCGAGTAGATCGACTCGATGAGGTCGGCCCAGCCGCTGAGCGCGGCCACGGCCTTGACGCGCTCGTCGTGCGCGGCGGTGAGCAGACTGATGCCGGCGCCGTACGAGACGCCCGCCATGCCCACCTTGCCCGGGTCGGACGGGGTGTTGGAGAGCGCCCAGTCGATCACCTTGGAGGCGTCGGCGATGTCGGGCGGTCCTGCCACCTCGATGGAGCCGCCGGACTGCCAGAAGCCGCGCACGTTGTACCCGACCACGACGTAGCCGTCCTCGGCGAGCTTCTTCGCCTGGGCCAGGTACTCGATCTGGGGCAGGCCCCAGCTCGTCGGCAGCACGACGAGCGGGTGGGTGCGGGAGCCGTCGGCGCCGGGCGGTGTGACGACGTTGGCCTTGAGGACCGTGCCGCCGTCGCCGGCGATGTCGACGAAGCGGACCGCGGGGGCGGCTGCTGCGGCGGCTGCGGGGGTGCCGGCCTGGGCGGCCGGGGCCAGACCGGCCATCGTCCCGGCGGCCAGCGTCGCCGAGACGGCACCGACGGCGGACGTGCGCAGGGCGTTGCGTCTGTTGCGACCGTGCCCACCCGTCGCCCGCCGCCGCCCTGTTCGAAGGCGCTTCGCGCCTCTTGGATCCACGGGTCACTCCTCACTCGTGTCAGTGCAAAGTGACCCGAAGGTAACCGCGGCTTCTTACCGCGGGTAACCCGCCGGTAAGTTACGTGCGGGTAACGATTGGCGATGTACGCTCCCACCTGTGCCTTCCGGCCCGGCAGTGGCTCACGGGGCGGCGCGGTGGGAGGTGCGGGCCGGGGGCGTCGGCAGCGGGGACTGGGCCACCCGCGTCACGTCCGCGACGAGATCGACGACGTCGGGCCCGTACGCCTGCGAGTTGAGCACCTTCAGCAGCAGGACGAAGGAGCCGTTGCCGTGCTTGCGGGCGAGGCGCTCGTGGTGGCGGGCGAGGTAACGGGTGGCCGCCTGGTTGGTGATGGCCCGCTGGCCGCAGAAGAGGAACACCGGCCGCGACAGGCCCGCGGTGATCCGGGCCAGCAGGACGTACTCCGTGACCCCCGACTCCAGGCGGTACCGCTCGCCGCCTATCTGGAAGGCGCCCCGCTCCGGGCCGGGCTCGGGGTCGATGTTGACCCGAACGCCCGGCAGCATGGCGGACATGTGGGCGAGCATCCGCCGGTTCGACCCCGGCCCGCCCACGCAGAACTCGGTGCGCTCACCGAAACCCTGACGGGCCGTGTCCTGGGTGATGACGTCGGCGTGCGCGTTGCAGTCCTTGATCAGCGCCGACAGCTCCAGGAGCGCGAACACGTCGTAGCGGTGCACCGCCAGCTCGGGACTGCCCGCGTCGCGGTTGACCACCAGCAGCGACTCGGAGTGGTCCGGCAGCCCGAAGAACGCCTGCTTGCGCCGGAGTCTGCGCTTCCACAGATAGGTGCGGGCGACCCAGCCCAGCGAGGCGCTGAGGCCCGCCGCGATCACGCCCAGGACGATGTTGCGCACGTCGTCAGTCATGGGCGCGCATGCTAGCGGGCGGCCCCGGCATGTGATCGTGGTGATCCTGACGGGACCATGGCAACCGGGTTACGCTGCGCGGACGGTCAGGCCGAACCGGCACCACACTGCCTGGAGGTACGGATGCATCGCCCTGTCGCACGCAGGCTCGCGGTCCTGGCGGTCTCGGCCGCCGTGGTGTCGGTGGGGGCGGCGGCGCCACCGCCGGCCGGGGAGCGGGCGGGCGGGAAGCCCGGGTACGAGAAGGTGCCGGTGGCCGTCGGTCACGGCGGCGCGGTCTCCAGCGTGGACGCGGACGCCTCCGCCGTCGGCATCGAGGTGCTGCGCAAGGGCGGCAACGCCGTCGACGCGGCGGTCGCCACGGCCGCGGCCCTCGGCGTCACCGAACCGTACTCGGCGGGCATCGGTGGGGGCGGCTACTTCGTGTACTACGACGCGAAGTCCCGTACGGTGCGCACGATCGACGGCCGGGAGACCGCGCCGCTGACCGCCGACGAGGACCTGTTCGTGGAGGACGGCGCGGCGATTCCCTTCGCCGAGGCCGTCAGCAGCGGGCTCAGCGTCGGTACGCCCGGCACCCCCGCCACCTGGCGGGCGGCGCTGGACAGCTGGGGGAGCCGCGGGCTCGGCACCCTGCTGAAACCCGCCGAGCGGCTCGCGCGGGACGGGTTCACCGTCGACGAGACGTTCCGCTCGCAGACCGCGTCCAACGAGACCCGCTTCCGGTACTTCCCCGACACGGCCGAGCTGTTCCTGCCGGGCGGTGAGCTGCCGGTGGTCGGCTCCACCTTCAAGAACCCGGACCTCGCCCGTACGTACGCGGAACTGGCCCGCAAGGGCGTCGGCACGCTGTACGAGGGGCGGCTGGCCGAGGACATCCTGGACACCGTCAACGAGCCGCCCGTGGACCCGGACTCCGGGCACGAGGCGCGCCCCGGTGACCTGTCGCCGAAGGACCTGGCGACCTACCGCGTCGAGCGCCAGGCGCCCACGAGGACCTCGTACCGCGGCCTCGACGTCTACTCCATGGCGCCCTCGTCCTCCGGCGGCACGACGGTCGGCCAGGCGCTCAACATGCTGGAGCGCACGGACCTCTCCGAGGCGAGCGAGGCCGAGTACCTGCACCGCTTCATCGAGGCGAGCCGCATCGCGTTCGCCGACCGCGGGCGCTGGGTGGGCGACCCCGCCTTCGAGGCCGTGCCGACCAGGGAACTGCTGTCGCAGCGGTACGCGGACGCCCGCGAGTGCCTGATCAAGGACGACGCTGTGCTCACCAGCCCGGTGGCGCCCGGCGACCCGCTCCACCCGGGCCGCTGCCGGGCCGGCGGCACGCCCGCGCCGACGACGTACGAGGGTGACAGCACCACCCACCTCACGGTCGCCGACAAGTGGGGCAACGTCGTCTCGTACACCCTCACCATCGAGCAGACCGGCGGCAGCGGCATCACCGTCCCCGGGCGCGGCTTCCTCCTCAACAACGAGCTGACCGACTTCTCCTTCACCCCGGCGAACCCGGCCGTCCACGACCCGAACCTGCCGGGCCCGGGCAAACGCCCGCGCTCCTCCATGGCACCGACGATCGTGCTGGACGAGCACGACCGGCCGGTGGTGGCGCTCGGCTCGCCGGGCGGCGCGACCATCATCACCACCGTGCTGCAGACGCTGACCGGCTTCGTCGACCGCGGGCTGCCGCTGGTCGACGCGATCGCCGCGCCGCGCGCCAGCCAGCGCAACGCGGCCACCACGGAGCTCGAACCGGGCCTGTGGAACAGCCCGCTGCGGGGCGAACTGGAGGCCGTCGGCCACGCCTTCCGGCAGAACCCGGAGATCGGCGCGACGGCGGGTGTCCAGCGCCTCCCCGACGGCAGGTGGCTGGCCGCGGCGGAGACGGTACGCCGCGGGGGCGGCTCCGCGATGGTGGTGCGCCCGGGACGGTAGGGGTCAGGGGCGGCCCGTCGGAGGTGTCGTGCGGAACGTCAGGCGGTCGTCCTCGACGTCCGCCTCCACCCGGCTGCCGGGGGTGAGCCGCCCGTCGAGGAGCAGCCGGGACAGGGGGTTGTCCACCTCGCGCTGGATGGTGCGGCGCAGCGGGCGGGCGCCGTACTCGGGCTGGTGGCCGTGGCGGGCCAGCCAGTCGACGGCCGGCCCGGTGATGTCGATCGTGACGTCCTGCGCGTGCAGCCGGCGCCGGGTGCGGTCGAGCAGCAGATCGGTGATGCGGCGCAGCTGTTCCGCGGTGAGCTGCCGGAAGACCACGATCTCGTCGATGCGGTTGAGGAACTCGGGCCGGAAGTGCTCCCGCAGCGGGCGCAGGATGCGCTCCCGGCGCGCCTCCTCGTCCGCCTCGGCGCCGCCGCCCGCCGCGAAGCCGAGGCCGCCGCCGCGCCGGGTGATCAGGTCGGAGCCGAGGTTGCTGGTCATCACGATGACGGTGTGGGTGAAGTCCACGGTGCGGCCCTGGGAGTCGGTGAGCCGCCCGTCGTCGAGGACCTGCAGCAGGATGTTGAAGACGTCCGGGTGGGCCTTCTCCACCTCGTCCAGCAGGATCAGCGAGTACGGGTGGCGGCGCACGGTCTCGGTGAGCTGCCCGGCGTCCTCGTGGCCGACGTAGCCGGGCGGGGCGCCGACCAGCCGGCTGACGGTGTGCCGCTCCTGGTACTCGCTCATGTCCAGGCGCACCATCCGCTCCTCGCTGCCGAACAGCGCCTCCGCCAGCGCGCGGGCCAGCTCGGTCTTGCCGACGCCGGTCGGGCCGAGGAAGAGGAAGCTGCCGATCGGGTGGTCGGGACTGGCCAGCCCGGCGCGCGAGCGCAGCACCGCCTCGGCGACGGCGCCCACCGCCTCCTCCTGCCCGATCACCCGCTGGTGCAGGTGCGCCTCGAGGCCGAGCAGCCGCTGCTTCTCCTCCTGGGTGAGGCGGCTGACCGGGATGCCGGTGTGCCGGGACACCACCTCGGCGATGTCCTCGGCGGTGACCTCCAGGTGCTGTCCGTCGTCGGCCCGCTCGTCGCGCCCGGCGGTCATCCGCTCCTGCAGCCCGCCGATGCGGTCGCGCAGCCGCCCCGCCTCCTCGTACCGCTCGCCCTCGACCGCCAGGTCCTTGTCCCGGGTGAGCTGCTCGATCTCGCGCTCCATCGCCCGTACGTCCGAGCCCTTGGTGCGGGAGCGCAGCCGCACCCGGGCGCCCGCCTGGTCCACCAGGTCGATGGCCTTGTCCGGCAGCTGCCGGTCGGTGAGGTGGCGGTCGGACAGCTCCACGGCCGCCGTCAGCGCCTCGTCGGTGTAGCGGACCTGGTGGTGGGCCTCGTAGCGGTCGCGCAGCCCGCGCAGGATCTCCAGCGCGTCCGGGACGGACGGCTCGGGCACCAGGATCGGCTGGAAGCGGCGGGCCAGGGCCGCGTCCTTCTCGATCCTGCGGTACTCCACCAGCGTCGTGGCGCCCACGACGTGCAGCTCGCCGCGGGCCAGCGCGGGCTTGAGGATGTTGCCCGCGTCCATGCCGCTGGTCTCGCCCGCGCCCGCGCCGACGACGGTGTGCAGCTCGTCGATGAAGACGACCAGCTGGTCGGAGTGGGCCCTTATCTCGTCGACGATCTTCGTCAGCCGTTCCTCGAAGTCGCCGCGGAACCGGGTGCCGGAGACGACACCGGCCAGGTCCAGGGCGACGACCCGGCGGCCGGTGAGGATGTCGGGCACGTCGTCGTCGGCGATGCGCTGGGCGAGGCCCTCCACGATCGCGGTCTTGCCCACGCCCGCCTCACCGATCAGGACCGGGTTGTTCTTGCCGCGCCGGGAGAGCACCTCGACGGTCTGCTCGATCTCCTCCTCCCGCCCGATGACCGGGTCGATGCGGCCCTGCCGCGCCAGGTCGGTGAGGTCGCGGCCGAACTTGTCCAGGGTCGGGGTGGAACTCTGCCGCGGCTGCTCGGCACGGGAGCGCTCACCGCCCGGGGCCGACGGCTCCGGGGCCTCGGGCGGCAGCTTGGACGGCGAGAACCGGGCGGCGTTGAGGATCGCCCCGGCGGCCGAGTCCGGGTTGGCGACCAGCGCCGTCAGGACGTGCTCGGGGCCGATGTGCCCGGCGCCGCCGGCCCGGGCGAGCTCGTGGGCGTCCAGCAGGGCCCGCTTCGCCGCCGGCGTCAGGGCGAGCGAGGACGGCGACGGCGTCCCGCTCCCGCGGTGGTCGGCGGGGCCGCTCCGCTCGTCTATCTGGCCGGCCAGCGTGTCGGGGTCCGCGCCGGCCCGGCTCAGCAGCTTCCGCGTGGGCTCGGCGGCCACCGCCGCCCGCAGCAGGTGCTGGGTGTCGAGGTCGGTGCTGCCGTGCTCGGCCGCGTACGTCGCCGCGTCCGCCACCAGCTGCCGCGCCTCCCGGCTCATCAGCCGTCCGATGTCGGCGTGCTGGGGGCGCTGCCCGGCGAAGAAACGGGCGAGGAGCGCCGAGAGCTCCGAGAAGGGGTCCGAGCCGTAGCCCTGCGGACCGGTGTACCCGCTCGTCATGGCCATCCGTTCCAGGTGCCCGGGGCCCGGGGCGGGGCCGGGAGCACCCTTGCCGATCGACGTGCTCGTTCGGCACGCGGGTGCCCTGTCGGCCCACTGGTTACACACGGCGCCGTGCGCACCCGGGTGCGCGAGCCCGTGCGCGGGCGGCGCGCGCGGCCGGGGCGTCACCCGCAGGGGTGGAAACGTGATCGACTCCGAAGGTTGACGGCGACGGTCTTGCCCAGTCCGTCGGCGAGGCTTACGTTCGAGCCTCTACCGCCTGTGTCTACGGGCGTAGAGGCGGCTGTGCCGTGCCCATGCCGTGCCCGAGTTCCCGTGCCGCCGGTTCCGTGACGTATCCGTCGAAGGAGCAGCTCCATGGCCGACGTCGTACGCGCCGCTCTGGTCCAGGCCACCTGGACGGGCGACACCGAGTCCATGATCGCCAAACACGAGGAGCACGCCCGCGAGGCCGCCCGGCGGGGCGCCCGCGTCATCGGCTTCCAGGAGGTGTTCAACGCTCCCTACTTCTGCCAGGTCCAGGAACCCGAGCACCACCACTGGGCCGAACCCGTGCCGGACGGGCCGACCGTCGGCCGGATGCGGGAGCTGGCCCGGGAGACCGGCATGGTGATCGTCGTGCCGGTCTTCGAGGTGGAGGGTTCCGGCTTCTACTACAACACCGCCGCCGTGATCGACGCCGACGGCACCTACCTCGGCAAGTACCGCAAGCACCACATCCCGCAGGTCAAGGGCTTCTGGGAGAAGTACTACTTCAAACCGGGGAACCTCGGCTGGCCCGTCTTCGACACCGCCGTGGGCAAGGTCGGCGTCTACATCTGCTACGACCGCCACTTCCCCGAGGGCTGGCGGCAGCTCGGCCTGAACGGCGCCCAGCTGGTCTACAACCCGTCCGCCACCTCGCGCGGCCTCTCCGCCCACCTGTGGCGGCTGGAGCAGCCCGCGGCGGCCGTCGCCAACCTGTACTTCGTGGCCGCGATCAACCGCGTGGGCCGCGAGGAGTACGGGGACAACGACTTCTACGGCACGAGCTACTTCGTCGACCCGCGCGGCCAGTTCGTGGGAGAGGTGGCGAGCGACAAGGAGGAGGAACTGCTCGTCCGCGACCTCGACCTCGGCCTCGTGGAGGAGGTACGGCAGCAGTGGGCGTTCTACCGCGACCGACGGCCCGACGCGTACGAAGGACTGGTGAAGCCGTGACCGAAGCCACGCCCGGGACCGGGACCGAAGCCCGTCCCAGGACCGTGACCGGTGGCCTGCTGGGCCGCCACAGGGCCGTCCTCCCCGACTGGCTCGCCCTCTACTACGCCGACCCCCTGGAGATCACCCACGGGGAGGGCCGTCACGTCTGGGACGCCGACGGCAACCGCTACCTCGACTTCTTCGGCGGCATCCTCACCACGATGACCGCGCACGCGCTGCCCGAGGTCACCAAGGCGGTCGCCGAGCAGGCCGGGCGCATCGTCCACTCCTCCACGCTCTACCTCAACCGGCCGATGGTCGAACTCGCCGAGCGCGTCGCCCACTTGTCCGGCATCCCGGACGCGCGGGTCTTCTTCACCACCTCCGGCACCGAGGCCAACGACACCGCGCTGCTGCTGGCGACCACGTACCGCCGCAGCAACCAGATCCTGGCCATGCGCAACAGCTACCACGGCCGTTCCTTCAGCACCGTCGGCATCACCGGCAACAAGGGCTGGTCGCCCACGAGCTTGTCGCCCCTCCAGACGCTGTACGTGCACGGCGGCGTCCGCACCCGTGGCCCGTACGCGCACCTGAACGACGCCGACTTCGTCGCGGCCTGCGTCGAGGACCTGGAGGACCTCCTCGGCCACACCCGCCCGCCCGCCGCGCTCATCGCCGAACCGGTCCAGGGCGTCGGCGGCTTCACCGCACCGCCGGACGGCCTGTACGCGGCCTTCCGCGAGGTCCTGCGGGAGCGCGGGGTGCTCTGGATCTCCGACGAGGTGCAGACCGGCTGGGGCCGCACCGGCGACCACTTCTGGGGCTGGCAGGCACACGGACAGAACGGCCCGCCCGACCTGCTCACCTTCGCCAAGGGCATCGGCAACGGCATGTCGGTCGGCGGGGTCGTCGCCCGCGCCGAGATCATGAACTGCCTGGACAGCAACTCGATCTCGACCTTCGGCGGCACCCAGATCACCATGGCCGCGGGGCTCGCCAACCTCACCTACCTGCTCGAACACGATCTGCAGGGCAACGCCCGGCGCGTCGGCGGGCTGCTCCTCGCCCGGCTGCGGGCGATCGCCGCCCAGGTCCCCGCCGTACGCGAGGTGCGCGGCCGGGGCCTCATGATCGGCATCGAGCTGGCCCGGCCCGGCACGGACGAGGCCGACCCGGACGCGGCGGCCGCCGTGCTGGAGGCGGCCCGCGCGGGCGGCCTGCTGATCGGCAAGGGCGGCGGCCACAACACCAGCGCCCTGCGCATCGCCCCGCCGCTGACCCTCACCGTCGCGGAGGCGGAGGAGGGCGCGGACATCCTGGAGGACGCCCTCAGGAGCCTGTAGGACCCGGTGGAGAAGGAGTGAGGGGAGCAGGAGCATGAGCCGTACCGTGATCCGCGGTGGTCTCGTCATCACCGCGTCCGACGAACTGCACGCCGACGTCCTGATCGAGGACGGCCGCATCGCCGCCCTCGCCACGAGCGGCACCCCCGCCGCCACGTCCTGGACGGCGGACCGCGTCATCGACGCCACCGGCAGGTACGTCGTCCCGGGTGGTGTCGACGCGCACACGCACATGGAACTGCCGTTCGGCGGGACCTTCGCCTCGGACACCTTCGAGACCGGCACCCGCGCCGCCGCCTGGGGCGGCACCACCACGATCATCGACTTCGCGGTGCAGGGTGTCGGCCGCCCGCTGCGCGAGGGCCTGGACGCCTGGAACGCCAAGGCCGACGGCAAGTGCGCGATCGACTACGGCTTCCACATGATCGTCTCCGATGTGAACCAGGAGACGCTGAAGGAGCTGGACCTCCTGGTCGAGGAGGGGGTCACGTCGTTCAAGCAGTTCATGGCCTACCCGGGGGTGTTCTACTCCGACGACGGGCAGATCCTGCGCGCCATGCAGCGCTCCGCCGACAACGGCGGCCTGATCATGATGCACGCGGAGAACGGCATCGCCATCGACGTCCTCGTCGAGCAGGCGCTGGCCCGCGGCGAGACCGACCCCCGCTTCCACGGCGAGGTCCGCAAGGCCCTCCTGGAGGCCGAGGCCACCCACCGCGCCATCAGGCTCGCCCAGGTGGCCGGTGCGCCCCTGTACGTGGTCCACGTCTCGGCGACGGAGGCGGTCGCCGAACTGGCCCGCGCCCGTGACGAGGGCCTGCCCGTCTTCGGCGAGACCTGCCCCCAGTACCTCTTCCTCTCCACGGACAACCTCGCGGAGCCGGAGTTCGAGGGCGCCAAGTACGTGTGCTCCACACCCCTGCGCCCGCGCGAGCACCAGGCCGCCCTGTGGCGCGGCCTGCGCACCAACGACCTCCAGGTCGTCTCCACCGACCACTGCCCCTTCTGCTTCACCGGCCAGAAGGAACTCGGCCGCGGCGACTTCTCCAAGATCCCCAACGGTCTGCCGGGCGTCGAGAACCGCATGGACCTGCTCCACCAGGCCGTCCTCGACGGGCACCTCTCGCGCCGCCGCTGGATCGAGGTCGCCTGCGCGACCCCGGCCCGCATGTTCGGCCTGTACCCGAAGAAGGGCACCATCGCGCCGGGCGCCGACGCCGACGTCGTGATCTACGACCCGCGCGCCGAACAGGTCATGTCCGCCCGGACCCACCACATGAACGTCGACTACTCGGCGTACGAGGGCCGGCGCGTCACCGGACGCGTCCAGACCGTCCTCTCCCGCGGCGAGTTCGTCATCACCGACCGGGAGTTCACCGGCCGCGCGGGCCACGGCGTCTACACCCCCCGCTCCACCTGTCAGTACCTCGACCAGTGACCAGGAGGGGCGTCATGGACCTCGGACTCGTCCTGCAGACCGACCCGCCCGCCTCGCGGGTGATCGACCTGATGCAGCGCGCCGAGCGCAACGGCTTCCGGTACGGCTGGACCTTCGACTCCGCCGTCCTCTGGCAGGAGCCGTTCGTCATCCACAGCCAGATCCTGGCGAACACCTCACGGCTGACCGTCGGCCCGATGGTCACCAATCCGTCCACCCGCACCTGGGAGGTCACCGCCTCCACGTTCGCCACCCTCAACGACATGTTCGGCAACCGCACCGTCTGCGGGATCGGCCGCGGCGACTCGGCGATGCGCGTCGCCGGCCGCAGGCCGAACACCCTGGCCCGCATCAGCGGGGCCATGAAGGTCATCCGGGCGCTCGCCCGCGGCGAGGAGGCCGACCTGGACGGTACGGCGGTCCGCCTGCCGTGGGTGAAGCCCGGCGCCGAGCTCCCCGTCTGGATGGCCGCGTACGGTCCGAAGGCGCTGCGGACGGCCGGTGCGGAGGCCGACGGGTTCATCCTCCAGCTCGCCGACCTCTACCTCACCGAGTACATGGTCAGG
Organism: Streptomyces sp. CRN 30; assembly: GCF_034105845.1. Taxonomy (NCBI): domain Bacteria; kingdom Bacillati; phylum Actinomycetota; class Actinomycetes; order Kitasatosporales; family Streptomycetaceae; genus Streptomyces; species Streptomyces sp. CRN 30. The sequence continues at coordinate 12,659 of NZ_JAVRHI010000519.1, forward strand.
ACGGTCAAGGACGCCGCCGTCGCCGCCGGACGCGACCCGTCCGAGGTGACGGTCTGCGTGGCCGCGCCCGCCTACGTGACCGGGGACGACTCGCCGGGGGCGCTCGCCCACGCGCGCGACCAGTGCCGCTGGTTCGGCGGCATGGTCGGCAACCACGTCGCCGACCTGGTCGCCCGGTACGGCACGGACGGGGGAGCGGTCCCGCGGGAGCTGACGGAGTACATCGAGGCCCGCGAGGGCTACGACTACGCGCACCACGGGCGCAGCGGCAACCCGGACACCCGGTTCGTGCCGGACGGGATCGTCGACCGCTTCTGCGTCCTGGGACCGGTCGAGCGGCACATCGAGAAACTGACCGCGCTGCGCGAGCTGGGCGTGGACCAGTTCGCCGTGTACGCCATGCACGACGCGCAGGAGGCGGTGATCGACGCGTACGGCTCCGCGGTGATCCCCGCCGTGGGCCCCTGATCCCGGCGCCCGTCACCGCCCGGGGCCGGTCAGCGGGCGTCGTCCAGCGCCGCCACCGCCTCCTTGGCGGCCGCGATGGCGCCCTTGTTGACCGTGTCCGCGGAGGGGGCCTTCTTGCTCTCGAAGTCACTGCCGTTGTAGGTGACGAGGACCAGGGCGTTGGAGGCGCGCACGATCACGACACCCTCGCGGGTCTGCTGCCCGTCCGCGGTGCCGAGGTTCACCACGGAGTACGCCTCGTCACCGAGTCCGGGCACCGCGCCGCCGCCGTCCTTCTCCCCGGTGCGCTCCGCGTAGGCGGTCCCGGCGTCGGCGTCGGACTTCCTGATCTCGTACGAGACGTCGAGCCAGCGGTAGTCGTAGTCCTCGAGCGCGTTCCAGGAGCAGGTGCGGCGCACGGACTCGTCGGTGGACGGTATCTCCTCGCCCGCCGCCTCGGCGCCCGGTACGAGGGCCGTGACCGTCTTCTTCGCGAGGGCGGCGCACGGGTCGGGTGCCGTCGGGAACGTGCGGGTCGCGGCCGACGCGGACGGCGCGGAGGGGGAGGCCGAGGCGGTGGCGGAGGCCGTCTCCGGCCGCTGCGCCGCGTCCTGACCGGTGGCCCCGTCGGCGAACGGACCGGAGGTCATCGCCCAGCCCCCGCCCGCGAGCAGGGCGACCGGCAGCAGGCGCGCGGTGAGGGCGAGCGGCAGAGGAAGATCACGCACGGTGTACTTCCCGGGAGTCGGTGCGGAGGTGTCCGCAGGGTGGTGGGGGACGCCAGTCTCACATGACTCCCTGTGAGGCGGAAGGGAGAACTCGTTCCGTCGCCGGGCGGTCACCGGGGTTCCACGTCCGCTGTCGGAGGGCCGTGATCTGATGGAGCCATGTTCGAAGACTCGGAAGACACGGGAGCAGCCGTCGAGGCGTTCCTCGCCCGGCACGTCGCCGACGTCGAGGAGGCCGTCCGCAAGGCCGCCGCGACCGAGATCATGCCCCGCTTCCGGCAGCTCGCCGCGCACGAGGTGGACCAGAAGAGCGGGCCGCACGACCTGGTCACGGACGCCGACCGCAAGGCCGAGCTGTACCTGACCGAGGCGCTGCCCGCGCTGCTGCCCGGCTCGGTGGTGGTCGGCGAGGAAGCCGTGCACGCCGACCCGGCGTCGTACGGGGCGATACGCGGCGGGGCGCCCGTCTGGATCGTCGACCCGGTCGACGGCACCCGCCAGTTCGTCCACGGCAACACCGGCTTCTGCACCCTGGTCGCGCTCGCGCAGCACGGCGTCGTCCGCGCCTCGTGGACCTACGCCCCCGCCCTCGACCGGCTCGCCGTGGCCGTCCGCGGACAGGGCGCCCTCCTCGACGGCGCACCCCTGCGCGCGGGCTCGCCCGAGCCGGGCCGTGACCTGGTGGTGGCCACCTCCCACCCGGACTACACGACCCCGGAGCAGAAGCGCGCCCTGCTCGGCCTGCGCACCGAGGGCGTCGCCCCGCGCGTGTGCGGCTCGGCCGGCCTCGAGTACCTGAACGTCGCCCGCGGCGCGCTGGACGCCACCGCCTTCAACTGGGAGGCCGCCTGGGACCACGCCGCCGGCCTGCTGCTGGTGGAGGAGGCCGGCGGCGCCCATCTCACGCGCGCGGGCAGGCCGTTCGACATCACGGGCGGCAACACCCTGCCGTTCACCGCGGCGCGGGACCGGGCGACGGCCCGCCGGGTCGTGGAGCTGCTGGCGGAGGGCGTCTGACCCGGGGGACGGTCCCCGGCATATCCTGATCCCGAGTGACCATCGGCCGACGGCTGACGAAGGAGTCCGAAGGTGCCGGCGATGCTCGACGCGGTCGTGGTGGGGGCGGGCCCCAACGGACTGACGGCTGCCGTGGAACTGGCCCGCCGCGGCTTCTCCGTGGCCGTCTTCGAGGCGTGCGCCACCGTCGGCGGGGGCGCCCGCACCGAGGAGCTCACGCTGCCGGGCTTCCGGCACGACCCCTGCTCGGCCGCGCACCCGCTCGGCGTCAACTCGCCGGTCTTCCGGACGATGCCGCTGGACCGGTACGGGCTGGAGTGGCTCCACGCCGACCTACCGATGGCCCACCCGTTCCCCGACGGCACGGCCGCGGTGCTGTCGCGGTCGGTCGCCGAGACGGCCGCCTCGTTCGGCCCGCGCGACGCGGGCACCTACCGCAGGCTCGTCGAGCCCTTCCTGCCCCGCTGGGACACCCTGCTGCGGGACTTCATGTCGCTGCCGTCGACCGCGCTGCCCCGCGACCCGGTCACCCTCGCCCGCTTCGGCCTCACCGGACTGCCCCCCGCGACCTGGCTGATGCGCCGCTTCCGCGAGGAGCGCGCCCGGGCCCTGTTCTCCGGTCTCGTCGCCCACGTCATCGCGCCCCTCGACGGCCCCGCCACCGGCGCCGTCGGCCTGGTCTTCGCGCTGGCCGCGCACGCCCGCGGCTGGCCCGTCGTCCGCGGCGGCTCCCAGTCCCTCTCCGACGCGCTCGCCGCGTACCTGAGGGACCTCGGCGGCGCCGTCCACACCGACTACGAGGTCAAGCGGCTCGACGACCTGCCGCCCGCGCGCGCGTACGTCTTCGACACCTCGCCCGCCGCCCTCGCCCGGATCGCGGGCTTCGGGCACCACTACGAGTCGTACCGCTACGGCGCGGGTGTCTTCAAGATCGACTACGCGCTGGACGGCCCCGTGCCGTGGACGGCCGAGGAGGCCCGGAGGGCGGGCACCGTGCAGGTCGCCGCCGACCGGGCGGAGATCGCCACCGCCCTGCACGCGGTCGCGCGCGCGGGCCGCGCCCCGGACACGCCCTTCCTGATCACCGTGCAGCCCAGCGTGGTCGACCCCACCCGGGCCCCCGACGGCAAGCACGTCTTCTGGGCGTACGGCCACGTCCCGAACGGCTGGTCCGGCGACCTCACCGACGCGATCGAACGCCAACTGGAGCGCTTCGCCCCGGGCTTCCGCGACCGCGTCCTGGCCCGCGCCACCGCGGGACCGCCGCAGCTCGCCGCCCGCAACGCCAACTACGTCGGCGGCGACATCGCCTGCGGCGCCGCCTCGGGGCTGCAGCTCCTGCTCCGCCCCCGGCCGACCCTCCTCCCGTACGGCACCCCGCACCCGGCGGTCTTCCTCTGCTCCTCCGCCACCCCGCCGGGCCCCGGCGTGCACGGCATGTCGGGGCACAACGCGGCCAAGGCGGTCTGGCGGCACCTGCGCCGCACACCCGCCGGCCGGGCGGCAGGGGAGCGGCAGGAGGAGCACGCATGACCGCCCTCACCCTCGTCCGGGGCGACATCACCCGGCAGTCCGCCGACGCCCTCGTCAACGCGGCGAACTCCTCGCTCCACGGCGGCGGGGGCGTCGACGGCGCCATCCACCGCCGGGGCGGCCCCGCCATCCTCGCCGAGTGCCGCGAGCTGCGCGCCGCCCTCCCCCAAGCTCTCGGCCCCGCTCGAGCAGGGGGTACCCCCACCGGCAAGGGCCTGCCCACCGGCCAGGCGGTCGCCACGACGGCCGGTGACCTCCCCGCGCGCTGGGTCATCCACACGGTGGGCCCGGTGTACTCGCCCACCGAGGACCGCTCCGACCTGCTCGCCTCCTGCTACCGCGAGTCCCTGCGCGTGGCGGACGGACTCGGCGCCCGTACGGTCGCGTTCCCCGCCGTCTCCACGGGGGTCTACCGGTGGCCGCTGGAGGACGCCGCGCGCATCGCGGTGGAGACCGTACGGGCCGCTAAGACGCAGGTCGAGCAGGTCACGTTCGTCCTGTTCGACGAGCGGGCCCACGCGGCCTTCGACGAGCAGCTCAGGCACCGCCCGAAGTGACGCCGGGCTCGTCCACGGCGGTCAGCCGGATCCCCGTGACCAGGTCGGGATGGATGCGGACCGCGTAGTCCATGGTCTGTTTCACCCAGGGGTGCAGCAGCGCCCGGTACCGGGCCATCTCACGCGGATCGGTGATGAGGCGGGCGTACCCGGTGACGACCACGCTCCACCCGAGGTGGGTGACCGGGTCGATGGCGTCGGCCTCGTAGGCGACGACGACGCCGGAGCCGGCCGCGTGCCGGGTGTGCGAGGTCAGGGCCGAGCCCTCGTGGGTGCGGATGACGACATCGCCGTCGTCGAGGACGTGGTTGACCGGGCGGATGGTCGGGAGCGCGCGCCGGGTGAACACGATCCTGCCCAGGGAGACGCTGCCGAGCAGCCGCAGGGCTTCGCAGCTGTCGAGTGCCACGCTCTGCCGGGGACCGGCGGTGGCCTGCGGGGCGCTGTTGACCGTCATGGTGGTGTCCGTAGGGTTCGTCGCTCGGTGCGGGACCGGTGGCCGGGGGCCGGTGGGTCAGTTCATTGGACGGCTCGCGGGGAGGGAGGCGGTAGGGCCGTTCGGCCCTCGCCGCCGGTGGACCAGGTACGGGCGGACGAGGTAGCCGATCGGCGCGCTCCACACGTGGACGAGCGGGGTGAACGGCCAGGCGGCGAGGGACAGGACGCCGCTGAGGGCGTGCAGCCGGAACGGCAGCGGCGCCCCGCTGACCGCCTCCGGCTGCGGCTGGAGGACGAAGGGCCCGCGGAACCACACGGAGAGGCCCTCGACCGCCCGGCCGCCGCTCCACCTCGTCCTGTAGCGTCCGTGTTCGACGGACCGTTGCCGTGACGGGTCGAGGACGGATCGGCCGGCGGCACGTCGAGGGGATGCGGAGGATCGCCGGTGGGAAGCCCCGAGGAGGCCCGGGTGCGGCTGCCTCAGCTGCGGCTGGACGACCTGCTGGAGGAACTGCAGGCCCACCTGGACGCGGCCCGCGGGACGCGCGACCGGGTGCACAGCCTGCTGGAGGCGGTCCTCTCGGTCGGCCGGGAGCTGGACCTGGAGCAGGCGCTGCGCGGCATCGTGCAGGCCGCGGCGGTGCTGGTGGACGCCGAGTACGCGGCCCTGGGCGTGATCGAACCGGGCGGCAAGCGGCTGTCGGAGTTCCTCACGGTCGGGATCACCGAGGAGCGGACCGCCGAGATCGGCCCCTACCCGGAGGGACACGGCATCCTCGGGGAGCTGATCCGCCACCCTGAGCCGCTGCGGCTGGCGAAACTCTCCGCGCACCCCGCCTCGTACGGCGTCCCGCCCCACCACCCGCCGATGAACACCTTCCTCGGCGTCCCGATCCGGGTGCGGGACCAGATATTCGGCAACCTCTACCTGACCGAGAAGCGCGGCGGGGCACAGTTCGACGAGGAGGACGAGTCGGTGCTGTCCACGCTGGCCGTCGCGGCGGGCGTGGCCATCGACAACGCCCGCCTGTACGAGGAGTCCCGGCTGCGCGAGCGCTGGCTGCGGGCGAGCGCGGAGATCACCCACAGCCTGATGTCCGGCAGCGACCGCAGCGAGGTCCTCGCGCTGATCGCCGAGCGGGCCAGGGAGATCACCGGCGCGGTGCTGGCCGTGGTGGCGGTGCCCATGGCGGACACCGACTCCCTCACGGTGGAACTGGCCGTCGGACACGGGGCCGAGGCGCACCGCGGGCTGGTCCTGCCCGCGGACAGCGGTCTGATCGGTGAGGCGTTCTCCCGTGCGGTCCCCGTCTCCAGCCCGGACGTCTCGTGCGACGACCGCGTCCCGGCCGGGCCGCCGCGCTTCACCGGTCTCGGCCCGGCCGTGGCCGTCCCCATCGGCACCGGGGACGGCGTACGGGGTGTCGTGCTGCTGGTGCGGGAGACGGGCCGGACGGTGTTCTCCGAGAAGGAGACCGGACCGCTGCTGGGCTTCGCCGCGCAGGCCGCGGTGGCGCTGGAACTCGCCGAACGGCGCCGGGACGCGGAGCAGATCGCGGTGCTCGAGGACCGCGACCGGATCGCCCGGGACCTGCACGACCTGGCGATCCAGCGGCTGTTCGCCACCGGTATGACCCTGCAGAGCGCGGGCCGCTTCATCGAGCACCCGGGGGCCTCGGAGCGCGTGCTGCGGGCGGTGGACGACCTGGACGAGACCATCAAGATCATCCGGTCGACCATCTTCGGACTGCGCTCGCGCGACGACGAGGGCACCGCGCCCGGCCTGCGGGCCCGCGCGGTGCGGGTGGTCGGCGAGGCCGCGCCGGTGCTGGGGTTCGCGCCAGGTGTGCGGATGGAGGGGCTGCTGGACACCCATGTGTCCCGGGAGATCGCCGACCACGTGGTGGCCGTCCTCGCCGAGGCCCTGGCCAACGTCGCCCGGCACGCGCGGGCCGCCCGTGCCGCGGTCGTGCTGGAGACCGACGGGCGCACCGTACGGCTGACGGTGTCCGACGACGGCGTGGGCATCCCGGACGGCGGCCGCCGCAGCGGTCTGCGCAACATGGCGGAGCGGGCCCGGCAGCTCGGCGGCGAACTGGAGCTGGCCGCCCCGCCCGACGGCGGCACCACCCTGGTGTGGCGGGTGCCGGTCACGGACCGCTAGACCCACGCCCTCCGCCGTACCTCCCCGATCGGGACCTTCGGCCCTCCCCGCCCGGGGACCGTTCGGCCCTGTCGGCCGGCTCCGCCTCCGATGAGCATGAGGGGCAGCCGGGAAGAACCACCGCTTCCCCCGTGTGTCATCCGGTCCTTCCCGGCTCGTGAGTTCGGTACCAGAGGTGGAGGTCGCGTCCAGGTGGACGTCAATCACGCGTACGGCCAACAGCGCCCGGAGACAGGTCGGAGCGCCGAGGTGACGGCCGGCGACGGTGGAGCGGAACCGGCGGAACCGGCCCCATCAACCGCATCGGCCCCATCAACCGCATCGGCCCCGGCAGCCGCATCGGCCCCGTCGGCCGCCCGCGCGCGGACCGGAGGGCGGGTGGTGGAGTGGCTGACGACCACCGACCACAAGAAGATCGGGACGATGTACCTGGTCTCGGCGTTCGGCTTCTTCGTCGTGGGGGGCGCGCTCGCCCTGCTGATGCGGGCCGAACTCGCCCGCCCCGGCACGCAGATCCTGTCGAACGAGCAGTTCAACCAGGCGTTCACGATGCACGGCTCGATCATGCTGCTGCTGTTCGCCATGCCGCTGTTCACCGGCTTCGCCAACTGGCTCATGCCGTTGCAGATCGGCGCCCCGGACGTCGCCTTCCCACGGCTGAACATGCTGGCCTACTGGCTGTTCATGTTCGGCTCGCTCATCGCCGCCGGCGGCTTCCTCACCCCGCAGGGCGCCGCCAGCTTCGGCTGGTTCCTGTACGCCCCGCTCTCCAACGAGGTGTACTCGCCGGGCATCGGCTCCGACATGTGGATCATGGGCGTACTCCTCTCCGGCTTCGGCTCCATCCTCGGCGCGGTCAACTTCATCACCACGATCGTCTGCATGCGCGCCCCCGGCCTGACCATGTTCCGCATGCCGATCTTCACCTGGAACGTCCTGCTCACCGGCGTACTGGTCCTCATGATCTTCCCGGTGCTCGCCGCGGCCCTCTTCGCCCTGGAGTGCGACCGCAGGTTCGGCAGCCACATCTTCGACGCGTCCAACGGCGGCGCGCTGCTGTGGCAGCACCTGTTCTGGTTCTTCGGCCATCCGGAGGTGTACGTCCTGGCGTTGCCGTTCTTCGGCGTCATCAGCGAGGTCATCCCGGTCTTCGCCCGCAAGCCGATGTTCGGCTACATGGGTCTGGTCGCCGCGACCATGGCCATCGCCGGTCTGTCGGTGACGGTGTGGGCGCACCACATGTACACCACCGGTGGCGTGCTGCTGCCCTTCTTCTCCTTCATGACCTTCCTGATCGGCGTGCCGACCGGGGTGAAGTTCTTCAACTGGATCGGCACGATGTGGCGGGGCTCGCTGTCCTTCGAGACACCGATGCTGTGGGCCACCGGCTTCCTGGTGACGTTCCTGTTCGGCGGGCTCACGGGCGTCATCCTGGCCTCGCCGCCGCTGGACTTCCACGTCTCCGACTCGTACTTCGTCGTCGCGCACTTCCACTACACGCTCTTCGGCACGGTCGTGTACGCCATGTTCGCCGGCTTCCACTTCTGGTGGCCGAAGTGGACGGGCAAGATGCTCGACGAACGCCTCGGCAAGATCACCTTCTGGACGCTGACGGTGGGCTTCAACCTCACCTTCCTCGTCCAGCACTGGCTCGGTGTCGAGGGCATGCCGCGCCGGTACGCGGACTACCTCGCCGCCGACGGCTTCACGGGCCTGAACATGCTGTCCACGATCGGCTCCTTCCTGCTCGGCCTGTCGATCCTGCCGTTCCTCTACAACGTCTGGAAGACCGCCAGGTACGGCAAGAAGGTCGACGTCGACGACCCCTGGGGCTACGGCCGTTCGCTGGAGTGGGCGACGTCCTGCCCGCCGCCGCGGCACAACTTCACCGTCCTCCCGCGCATCCGCTCCGAGTCCCCGGCGTTCGACCTGCACCACCCGGACATCGCCGCGCTCGACGAGCGGAACGAACGTCAGCCGGTCGCGAGCTGAAGGGGCGGAGACCATGTACGACGGCGTCCTCTCCCTCGGCACCGCGGCGGTGTGCGCCTCCGGCTGCGTCTGGTACCTGCCCGCGATGGCGGACGTCCGCGCGGGCGCCGACCGCCCCCGGTCGCAGCGTTCGGCGGCCCTCGCGTGCCTGATCGCCTGGGGCACCCTCGCGGTCGTCGCCGTGCTGCTGCTCACGCCGGTGCCGGGCACCGGGACGGCGGTGGCCGCGGCGGCGGGCCTGGTCGGCGCCCTGGCGCTGCGGGTCCGTGCCCGCCTCGAGCAGGGGCGCGAACAGCGGGAGGCTCGGGCGAGTTGGGCCGATCTGGCCCCGCCGGGATCGGCGGCGGTGCCGTCCCGACCGGACCGTGCCGGGACGGTGCTCGCCGCCCTGGCCCTGTCGGGACTGGTCCTGACCCTCACGGCCGCGGTCATGGCCCTGGCCGTCGTCGTCCCCGGCTGACCGGGGCCGACATCGAGACCGCGGGCTCGGCCGCGGTGCCGGTGGGGGGCGCACGTCCCGCACCGCCGCCCTCCGCCGTGTCCCGGGTCGCCCCGGACTTCGTGGGGACTGTTCCGGGGCGGCAGCAGAGGCCGATCCGGGGCGCGTACGGTCACGCGCCCCGGATCGGTCGTTCCCGGTCCCGTCCGGTGCCGTGTGCGGGGCCCGTCCAGTCCTGTCCGGGGTCCCGTTCAGTCCGATTCGGCCGCGTCGCTGATGCCCAGCCGCAGGTGCTCCACGTGGTAGACGGCCTGGTCGAGCAGTTCGGCGACATGGTGGTCGTGCAGGGCGTACACCACCGAACGGCCCTGCCGCTCGCCCACGACCAGCCCCAGGTTGCGCAGCAGCCGCAACTGGTGGGAGCAGGCCGACTGCTCCATGCCCACCTCGGCCGCCAACTCGGTGGCGGGCAGCGGGCCCTCGCGCAGCCGGGCGAGGATCAGCAGCCGGGACGGGGTGGAGAGGGCCTGGAGGGTGGTGGCCACCTTCTCGGCGTTGGCCGCGTCGAGGCGTACGCGTGCCGTGTCGTCCTGCGCGGCGGTGACGGCTCCATGACCCATGGCTCACATCTTACCCACCGTACATGAACGAATGAATGGGTCTTCATGTGTTCCTGTATGGTGTGCCGCGTGTCCGCCACTGCCACCACCTCCGCCTCCCCGCCGCCGCCCCCGTCCGGGTCCTCGTCCCCGCCCCGGCCGGCCGGAACGACCGCCCCGCGCCGCCGTACCCGCGTGCTCGCCCTGCCCGAGGCCCGTTGGGCGCTCGCCTCGACGCTCGCGTTCCTCCTCGCGCTCCCGCTGGACCTGACCGGCGCGTCCCCGTGGCTGTACGGCCCGCTGTACGTGATCGCCTACGCGGCCGGCGGCTGGGAACCCGCCCTCGAAGGGCTGCGGGCGCTGCGGGAGAAGACCCTCGACGTCGACCTGCTGATGATCGTCGCGGCGCTCGGCGCGGCCGCGATCGGCCAGGTCCTGGACGGCGCGCTGCTCATCGTCATCTTCGCCACCTCCGGGGCGCTGGAGGCGCTGGCCACCGCCCGCACCGCCGACTCCGTACGCGGCCTGCTGGACCTGGCCCCCGCCACGGCCACGCGACTCTCGTCGGCGGGGGACGGCGGCGAGGAGACGGTCGCCACCGACCGGCTCGCGGTCGGGGACGTCATCCTGGTCCGCCCGGGCGAACGCATCGGCGCCGACGGCAGCGTCCTGGACGGCGAGAGCGAGGCCGACCAGGCCACCATCACCGGCGAGCCGCTGCCCGTCCCCAAGGCCCCGGGCGACGAGGTCTTCGCCTCCACCCTCAACGGCACCGGCGCCCTCCGCGTCCGGGTCACCCGCGACCCGGCCGACTCGGTGATCGCCCGCATCGTGACCCTGGTGGAGGAGGCGTCCCGCACCAAGGCGCCGACGCAGCTGTTCATCGAGAAGATCGAACAGCGTTACGCCGTGGGCGTGGTGGCCGCCACGCTCGCCGTCTTCACGGTCCCGCTCCTCTTCGGCGCGGACCTCACGAGTGCGCTGCTCCGCGCGATGACCTTCATGATCGTGGCCTCGCCCTGCGCGGTGGTCCTGGCCACCATGCCGCCCCTGCTCTCCGCCATCGCCAACGCCGGCCGGCACGGCGTACTGGTCAAGTCGGCCGTGGCCATGGAACGGCTCGGCGCGATCGACGCCACCGCCCTCGACAAGACGGGCACCCTCACCGAGGGCACCCCCGAGGTCACGGCCGTACGGCCGCTGCCCGGCTCCGGACTCGACGAGGACGCCCTGCTCGCCCTGGCCGCCGCCGCCGAGCATCCCAGCGAACACCCGCTGGCCCGCGCCGTCGTGGCCGCCGCCCGGGAGCGCGGACTGCGGGTCGCCACCGCCGAGGACTTCTCGGCCCGGCCCGGACGCGGGGTGAGCGCGACGGTGGAGGGGCGCGTGGTGACGGTCGGACGCGTGGGGGAGCACGCCGACGACCCGCCGTCCCTATCGGAGTCCGTCGACGACCCACCGTCTCCGACCGAGCCCGCCGGCACCCCCGGTACCACGGTCCTCGTACGACGCGACGGCGCCCCCGTCGGCACCCTCACCCTCACCGACCGCCTGCGCCCCGACGCGGCCACGGCCGTCACCGCCCTCACCGCCGTCACCGGCACGTCCCCCACCCTCCTCACCGGCGACAACGCGTCCGCCGCCGCCCTGGTGGCCGCCGACACGGGTGTCACCGACGTCCGCGCGGACCTCCTCCCCGAGGACAAGGCCGCGGCCGTCACCGCGCTCCAGGACGCCGGCCGCCGGGTGCTCTTCGTCGGCGACGGCATCAACGACGCGCCCGCCCTGGCCGCCGCGCACTCCGGCGTGGCGATGGGCCGCGCCGGCTCCGACCTGGCCCTGGAGACCGCGGACGCCGTCGTCGTACGCGACGAACTGACGGCGATCCCCGCCGTCGTACGGCTGTCCCGCGCGGCCCGCCGCCTGGTCGTCCAGAACCTGGTCATCGCCGGGACCTGCATCGCCGTCCTGGTGGTGTGGGACCTGGTGGGCCACCTGCCGCTGCCGCTCGGCGTCGCCGGTCACGAGGGCTCGACCGTCCTGGTGGGCCTGAACGGGCTGCGGCTGCTGCGGGAGTCGGCGTGGCGGAAGGCGTCCCGCCCGGGGTAGCGGCCCGCGCGGCTCCGCACAGGTGGATGTCGGATTCCCGCCAGCCACGTGCCCGCGCCCGGACCATCCTTGAGCCATGCGGAACGGGATGCACACCGACATCGAGCGCTGCGTGCGCGCCGTGCGGTCGAAGGACGCGCGCTTCGACGGCTGGTTCTACACGGCGGTCAGGACCACGGGGATCTACTGTCGGCCGAGCTGCCCGGTCGTCCCGCCGAAGCCGGAGAACATGACGTTCCTGCCGAGCGCGGCCGCCTGTCAGCAGGCCGGCTTCCGGGCGTGCAAGCGCTGCCGCCCGGACGCCAGCCCCGGCTCCCCCGAGTGGAACCGGCGCGCCGACCTGGTGGCCCGCGCGATGCGCCTCATCGGCGACGGGGCCGTGGACCGAGAGGGCGTCCCCGGCCTGGCCCGGCTGCTCGGCTACAGCACCCGCCAGATCGAACGCGAACTCAACGCCGAACTGGGCGCCGGCCCCCTCGCACTCGCCCGCGCCCAGCGCGCCCGGACCGCGCGGCTGCTCATCGAGACGACGGCGCTGCCGATGGGGGATGTGGCGTTCGCGTCGGGCTTCGCCTCGATCCGCAACTTCAACGACACCGTCCGCGAGGTCTTCGCGCTGTCACCGAGCGAACTGCGCGCCCGGGGCACCGGCGCGCAGGCCCCGGCGCCCCCGACGACCGGTACGACCCCCGGCGCACTGGCCCTCCGCCTCCCCTTCCGCGCCCCCCTCAACCCGGACAACCTCTTCGGCCACCTCGCCGCCACCGCCGTACCCGGCGTCGAGGAGTGGCGGTCGGGCGCCTACCGCCGCACCCTCCGCCTCCCCCACGGCCACGGCACCGCCGCCCTCACCCCGGCCCCCGACCACATCGGCTGCCGCCTCACCCTCACCGACCTGCGCGACCTGCCCGTCGCGATCGCCCGCTGCCGCCGCCTGCTCGACCTGGACGCCGACCCGGTCGCGGTGGACGACCAGCTGCGCACCGACCCCGTCCTCGCGCCGCTGGTCGACAAGGCGCCCGGCCGCCGGGTGCCGCGCACGGTGGACGAGGCGGAGTTCGCCGTACGGGCCGTGCTCGGCCAGCAGGTCTCCACGGCCGCCGCCCGCACCCACGCCGCCCGCCTGGTCACCGCCCACGGCGAGCCGGTCGACGACCCCGAGGGCGGCCTCACCCACCTCTTCCCGTCCCCGGAGGCGCTCGCCTCCCTCGACCCCGGCGCCCTCGCCCTGCCGCGCACCCGCCGCACCACCCTCACCACCCTGGTGGGCCGGCTGGCCGACGGCAGCCTCCACCTGGGCCCGGACAGCGACTGGCAGGACGCCCGCGCCCAGCTCCTCGCCCTGCCCGGCTTCGGCCCCTGGACGGTGGACGTCATCGCGATGCGCGCCCTCGGCGACCCCGACGCCTTCCTCCCCACCGACCTCGGCATCCGCCGCGCCGCGCAGGAACTGGGCCTGCCCTCGACGCCCGCCGCGCTCACGGCCCGCGCGGCCGCCTGGCGCCCCTGGCGGGCGTACGCGGTCCAGTACCTGTGGGCGACCGACAGCCACCCGATCAACTTCCTCCCGGTCTGAGGACATCACCAGGAGGACGTCACCAAGAGGACACCACCAAGAGGACACCACCAAGAGGACTGCCCATGCGGAAACAGCACACGGTCGTCGACAGCCCGTACGGCCCCCTCACCCTCGTCGCCACCGACGGCGCCCTGTCCGGCCTCTACATGACCGACCAGCGCCACCGCCCGCCCGAGGAGACCTTCGGCGCACCGGACGACACCCCCTTCGCCGAGACGACGGCCCAGCTCGGGGCCTACTTCGCGGGGGAGCTGAAGGAGTTCACCCTCGACCTCCACCTCGCCGGTACGCCGTTCCAGCACGAGGTGTGGAACCAGTTGACGCGCATCCCCTACGGCGAGACCCGCACGTACGGCGAACTCGCGACCGCCCTCGGCAACCCGAAGGCCTCCCGCGCGGTGGGCCTCGCCAATGGCCGCAACCCGATCGGCATCATCGTCCCCTGCCACCGCGTCGTCGGCGCGGACGGCGACCTGACGGGCTACGGCGGCGGCCTGCCCCGCAAGCGGCGGCTGCTGGACTTCGAACGGGGGGCGGGCCTGTTCTAGCCCAGGCCGCGCAGCAGCTCCGGCAGCGCCGTCCCGATCGGTTCCCGGATCACCTCGGCGGCGCGGTCGTCGTACGGCGTCGGCTCGGCGTTGACGACCACCAGGCGGGCGCCGTGGTCGGCGGCGACGCCGGCGAGGCCCGCGGCGGGCTGGACCTGGAGGCTGGTGCCGACCGCGACGAACACCTCGCAGGCCTTGGCGATCGAGAGCGCCTCGCCCAGCACCACCGGGTCGAGCCGCTCACCGAACATCACGGTCGCCGGCTTCAGGACGCCGCCGCACGCGCCGCACGGCGGATCCTCCTCGCCGGCGTCCACCCGGGCGAGCGCGTCCTCCATCGCGCCCCTCGCCCCGCAGCCGGTGCACACGACACCGCGGGCGGTGCCGTGCAGTTCGAGGACCTTGCGGGCGGGCATCCCGGCGAGCTGGTGCAGACCGTCCACGTTCTGGGTGAGGACACGCACCGGGACGCCGGCACGCTCCAGCTCCGCCACGGCCCGGTGCGCGGCGTTCGGCCGTGCGTGCAGCGTCCCGGCCTCGCGCCGCATCCGCCACGCACGCCGCCGGATCTCCGGGTCGCCCATGTAGTACTCGTACGTCACCAGCTTCTCGGCCTCCGGGTCCCGCCGCCACAGCCCGTTCGGACCGCGGTAGTCGGGGATCCCGGAGTCGGTGGAGATGCCGGCCCCGCTGAGGACGGCGACCAGGGGTTTCTTCATGGGGCCGAGGGTAGGTCGCGCGCCGGGCGGGGGCGAACGACTTTCCGGCGGCGCGGCGCGGTACCGGCTCAGCCCACCCGGTACCCGTTCTCCAGCTCCACCGTCCCGGCGCCCTCCGCCAGTACCTCCAGCCCGGCGAGCACGCGGCGGCCGAGGGAGCCCGGCAGGTGCTCGGGGAGCTCCTCGGGGGCGACGAGGCGCCAGGACAGCAGCTCCTCCTCCTGGAGGACGATCGCCGCGAAGTCGTCCGCGCCGAGCACCCCGCCGTCGTACAGGTACGCCACCAGCGGCGGGCGTCCGGGGCCGGTCGCCCAGTCCACCGCGAGCAGCCGGCCCAGCTCGACGTCCAGCCCGATCTCCTCGGCCGTCTCGCGGCGGGCGCCCTGGCGCGGGCTCTCGCCGTCGTCCGACTCGACGGTGCCGCCGGGCAGCGCCCAGCCCTCCCGGTAGTTCGGTTCGACGAGCAGGACCCGCCCCTCGGCGTCGCGGAAGAGCGCGGCGGCGCCGGCGAGCACGCGGGGGAGGCTCGCGATGTACGCGGCGAAGGACTGGGCGGTGTCCGGGGTGGTGGCCGAGGCGGGGCCCGGGGTGGTGTTCGAGGTGGTCATCCAGGAAGGGTATCCAGCCATGGCGGACCGATCCCCGTCAGTCGCCCGTGCCCGCCTCCTCGCCCCCGGCCCCGGCTTCCCGGGACCGGCGCTCCCGGTCGGTGTACGCGCGTACGGCCGTCCACAGGTGCGTGCGGTCGGCGTCGGGCCAGAGGGTGTCCAGGGAGACGAGTTCGGCGTGGGCGGACTGCCAGGGCAGGAAGGCGGAGGTACGGCGTTCCCCGGCCGTACGCACCAGGAGGTCGACGTCGGGCAGGCCGGGCTGGTGCAGGTGGCGGCCCACGTGGCGCGGGGTGATCCGGTCGGGGGCGATCTCACCGCGCACGGCCCGCACGGCCAGGGCCCGGACCGCGTGGGTGATCTCGTCGCGGCCGTCGTAGTTGAGGCAGAGGTTGAGGGTGAGGCCGGTGCGGGCCCGGGTGGCGTGGACCGTCCCGCGCAGGTCCCGCACCACGTCGGCGGGCAGCCCGTCGGCCGCCCCGGACCACAGCAGCCGCACGTCGCGCCGCCACAGTTCCTCCGTCCGCAGGTCCAGCCCGGTCCGCAGGGCGCGCAGGAGGCCCTCGGTCTCCGCCGTGGTGCGTGACCGGCTCCCGGCGGACAGCGCGTACACGCTCAGGTACGGCAGGCCGATCTCCAGCGCGCCGTAGGCGACGTCGCGCAGGGCCCGGCCGCCGGCGCCGTGCCCGTCGCCGCGGGCCAGACCGCGGTCGCCGGCCCAGCGCCCGCTGCCGTCCATGACGATCGCCACGTGCCGGGGCAGCCGGTGGGCGGGCAGCCGGGGCGGGCGGGCCCCGCCCGG
>NZ_JAVRHI010000520.1:0-9044 GCF_034105845.1 Streptomyces sp. CRN 30
GGCGACGGCCAGGCGGGCCGTCTCCGGGCGGCCGGTGGTGTCGACGACGTGCTGTGCGCCGCCGCCGGTGAGGTCGAGCAGCGCCGCCACCAGGCCGTCGCCCGGCGCCAGGGCCGCCGTGGCGCCGAGTGCGACGGCCAGGGCACGGCGGGAGGCGACCGGGTCGACGGCCACCACCGGGTCGCAGCCCACGGCCACCGCGGCCATCAGCGCGCTCAGCCCGACCCCGCCCGCGCCCAGCACGACCAGCGAGGAACCTGGTGCGGGGCGCAGCCGGTTGAGTACGGTGCCCGCGCCCGTCTGACCGCTGCAGCCCAGCGGCGCGGCGACCGCGGCCGGCAGGCCGGGGTCCACCTTCACCACGCCGCTCTCGTGGACGACGGCGTACGTGGCGAAGCTGGACTGGCCGAAGAAGCCGGCGTGCAGCGGTGCTCCGTCGCGGGCGAGCGGGGTGGTGCCGTCGCCGCGTCCACCGGAGAAGTTGAGGGCGCGCGCGGCGTGGCAGTAGGCCGGGTGGCCCGCCGCGCAGCTCTCGCAGGCGCCGCACCGGGCGAAGCTGAGGCAGACGTGGTCCCCCGGCGCCACGCCGGTCACCTCCGCGCCCACCGCCTCGACGCGGCCGGCGCCCTCGTGTCCGAAGACCATCGGGGTGAGCCGCCGGGGCCAGGTGTCCCGCATCGCCAGGTCGGTGTGGCAGATGCCGGCCGCGGTCATCCGCACCAGCACCTCGCGGGGCCGGGGGTCCTCGAGGTCGGCGTCCCGCACGGTGAACGGGGCGCCCGGCGCCTCGGTGACCGCGGCGCGGACGCGTCTCACGAGCCCTCTCCGGCACGGGCGTCCCGCGGCGGGCCCTCGCGCGGGGCCTCGGGGACGCGCTCGAGGAAGAAGTAGAAGAAGGGACCCTCGGCGGGCACCCCCTTGGCGTTCATGATCCCCATCAGCGTGGTGTCGTCCACCCGCTTGAAGTGGTCGAGGACCGGCCGGCCGTCATAGATCATGGTGGCCGTCGCCTCACCGCGGAACTCGACGGTCCACAGGCTGGCCTCGCCCTTGCCGAGCTCGCGGTTGGAGTACAGTCCGCCCGCCGCGTCACGGCAGATCAGCGGCTTGGCGTCCTGCACGGCGGCGAACGTCTTGCCGTACCAGCCGGCCTCCGCCAGCGTGCCGTCGAGGGGGTGACCGGTACGGAACTCGCCGCCCTGCCACTCGCCGAGTATGTCCTCGGGGCGGACGGTGGCCAGTACCGTCCAGATGGTGTCGAGTTCGGAGGGGTCGACCGGGCCGCCCTTCCTTTGGAGCTCCTTGAACCGGCTGCGGGCCTCGAGCACGTCCATGCGGGGTGTCCTCTCCTCGGTGGTGACTCGGTGCCGACGTGGGTGCGCGGCGCCCTGCCGCGTCACCGGGAAGCGCGCCGCGGGAACGGCGACGGAGGGCCGCCGGTGACCGCGCCGGGGTGGCCGACGGTGCCGAGGCTCAGCAGCACGTGGCGTTCGGCGACCTCCTCCGCGGTGAGCGGGCCGTCCTCACGGAACCAGTTGGCGACCCCCTGGCACATGACGAGCACCGCGCGCACCGCGTCGGCCGGGATCGGCGTGGTGAACACGCCCTGGGCGCGGCCCGCCTCGACCGTGTCCAGCAGCATGTGTTCCAGGTAGTCGCGCAGGGCGACGTAACGTGCCCGGTTCTGGGGCTCCAGGCTCCGTATCTCGGTGTCCAGGAAGGCCAGTCGCTGACGGTGCGCCATGGAGAGCACGATCGACTCGATCATGCCGCAGAAACGCTCCAGCGGGTCGTTCCCGGCCTCCCCGGCCGCCGCCCGGCAGCGGTCCAGGACGTCCTTGATGGACGTCTCCAGCAGCGTGGCCAGGAGGGCCTGCTTGTTGGCGTAGTGGTAGTACAGCGCGGGCACGGTGACGCCGACCCGGCCGGCGATGTCCCGGACGGACGTGCCGTGGTAACCCTGCTCGTTGAAGGCCTGCATGGCGTGCATGAGGATCGGGTGCAGGTCGAGCGGTGCGTAGGAGCGCCAGTGCTCCGCCGACGGTGTGGTGTCCTGGCTCGGCGCGGTGTTCAACGGCCCTCCTCGGGACGGGCGGCGGTCGGCGACATCGTGCGGCCGTGCATCCGGCACACCTCCTTCCGCCGACTTAGCGATCGATCAGGGAAACCTGGCATCCGTCGTTCGGCTTGGTGTCACTTCCCCAGCTCCCCTCGACAAAACCTGTTTGTGCGCGAGGAGTTGACCGACCGGCGCCGCACTCCTACGTTTTAGCGAACGCTCAGTAAGTCCCCGGTTGACGGCGGTGCCGGCGGTGAGTCCGCCCTGCACCGCGACCGAGAGAGGAACGCATGAGCCGACACCCCACCGACCCTTCCGGCCGCGACCCGGCGGGTCCGCTGCACGGCGTGCGCGTGGTCGAACTGGCGGGCATCGGGCCCGGCCCGTTCGCCGCGATGCTCCTCGCCGACCTGGGCGCCGACGTGGTGCGCGTGGACCGCCCCGGTCCCTCGCCGCTCGGCGGCGATCCCGCCCACGACGTCACCAACCGCAACAAGCGCTCCGTCCTGGTCGACCTCAAGACGCCCGAAGGGCCGGGAACGGTGAGGGCGTTGGCGGCGCGCGCCGAGATCCTGCTGGAGGGGTACCGGCCCGGTGTCGCGGAGCGGCTCGGAGTCGGCCCCGAGGAGTGCACGGCCGCCAACCCCGCGCTGGTGTACGGGCGGATGACCGGCTGGGGCCAGCACGGCCCCCTCGCCCCCCGGGCCGGACACGACATCGGCTACATCGCCACCGCCGGCGCCCTCTCCATGGTCGGCGCACCGGACGGACCACCCGTCGTCCCCGTCAACCTGCTCGGCGACTACGCGGGCGGCTCCCTCTACCTGACCACCGGCGTCCTCGCCGCGCTGCTCACCGCCCGCGCCACCGGCCGCGGCCAGGTGGTGGACGCCGCGATCGTGGACGGCACCGCCCACCTCACGGCCATGTTCCGGGGCATGCTCGCCGAGGGCACCTGGCAGGACGCGCGCGGCCGCAACCTGCTCGACGGCGGCTGCCCGTACTACGGCGTCTACCGCACCGCCGACGGCGGCTGGATGGCGGTCGGCGCCCTGGAACCCCACTTCTACACGGAGTTCGTCACCCTGCTGGGCCTGGACGGCGAGGACCTGCCGGACCGCGCCGATCCGGGTAACTGGCCCGGCCTGCGAGACCTGTTCACCGCCCGGTTCGCGACCGCCACCCGCGAGCAGTGGACGGCGGTCTTCGAGGGCACCGACGCGTGTGTCGCACCCGTGCTCTCACTGCGCGAGGCGGCCGGCCACCGGCACCTGACCGGCCGGGGCACCTACGTGGAGGCGCACGGCATCACCCAGCCCGCCCCCGCCCCCCGCTTCTCCGACACTCCCGGCACCCTCCGCCTCCCCCCGGCCGTACCCGGCGCCCACACCTCCGACGTGGCCCGCGACTGGGGAGTGCCCGGACTGCTGGACGACCGCCCCTGAACGACCCGCGCCGCCACCGCCGAACGGTCACCGCCACCACCGCTGAAGGACCGACTGCCGATGGAACTGTCCTCACCCCTGGCCTACGCCGACGATCCGCGCGCCGCCGCGGACCGGGCCGCCGCCCTGGAGTCCGCGGGCCTCGACGCCGTCTGGGTGGCCGAGGCGTACGGCTTCGACTCCCCGACGATCATGGGATACCTCGCCGCGAAGACCGAGCGGATGCGGATCGGCTCGGCCGTTCTCAACGTCTACTCGCGCACCCCCGCGCTGATCGCCCAGACCGCCGCCGGCCTCGACGCCCTCACCGGCGGCCGCGCGATCCTCGGTGTCGGCGCCTCCGGACCCCAGGTCGTCGAGGGCTGGCACGGCCGCCGCTACGACCGCCCGCTGGGCCGCACCCGCGAGGTGATCGAGCTGTCCCGGCGGATCTGGCGGCGCGAGGTGATCGAGCACCACGGCATCACCCACCTGCCCCTGCCGGCCGAGGAGGGCGGCACCCTGGGCAAACCGCTGAAGCTGCTGAACCACCCGGTCCGCGACACCGTTCCGGTCCACGTCGCGGCGCTGGGCCCGGCCAACGTGCGGCTGGCCGCCGAGATCGCCGACGGGTGGCTGCCGTTCCTCTACGTCCCCGAACACGCCGCCGACGTCTGGGGCCGGTCCCTGGCCGAGGGCGCCGCGGAGCGCGACCCCGCGCTCGGCCCGCTCGCGGTCGTGGCGGGCGGCCTGCTGGCCATCGGCGACGACGCCGAGGCCGTCCGCGACCTGATGCGCCCCACCGTCGCCCTCTACGTCGGCGGCATGGGCGCGCCCGGCCGCAACTTCTACCACGACCTGCTCTGCTCCTACGGCTACGAGGCCGCCGCGGCCGCCGTCCAGGAGCACTACCTCGCGGGCCGCAGGAAGGACGCGGAGGCCGCCGTACCCGCCGAGCTGCTGGAGCGGCTCTGCCTGGCCGGCCCCGAGGGATACGTCCGCGACCGCGTCGAGGTCTTCCGCGAGGCGGGCGTGACCATGCTGAACGTCACCCCCGTCGGCCCCGACCCCGCCCGGCTGATCGAGCACGTGAGGAGTTGGCTGTGACCCTGGAACGCGACCTGTACGGCCCCGACCACGAGGCCTTCCGCGAGACGGTGCGAAGCTTCCTCGCCAAGGAGGTTGCCCCGTACCACGACCGCTGGGAGGAGAACGGCGTCGTCGACCGGGAGGTGTGGCGCTCGGCGGGCCGCCAGGGACTGCTGGGCATGGCCGTCGACGAGGAGTACGGCGGCGGCGGGACCGACGACTTCCGGTACAGCGCCGTCCTCATCGAGGAGTTCGCCCGCGCCGGCGCCTCCGGGCTGGCCCTGAGCCTGCACAACGACATCGTCGGCCCGTACCTGACCCGGCTCGCCGACGAGGAGCAGAGACGCCGCTGGCTGCCCGGTTTCGTCTCCGGCGACCTCGTCACCGCCCTCGCCATGACGGAGCCCGGCGCCGGTTCCGACCTGCAGGGCATCCGCACCACCGCCACCGACCGGGGCGACCACTACCTGCTCGACGGCGTGAAGACCTTCATCTCCAACGGCATCCTCGCCGACCTCGTCGTCGTGGTCGCCCGTACCACCCCCGAGGGCGGCAGCGGCGGGCAGAGCCTCCTCGTGGTCGAGCGCGGCATGGCGGGCTTCGACCGCGGCCGCAACCTCGACAAGATCGGTCAGAAGGCCCAGGACACCGCCGAGCTGTTCTTCGACGGCGTGCGCGTCCCCAAGGAGAACCTGCTGGGCGAGGAGAACCGGGCCTTCACCTACCTCATGGGCAACCTCGCCCAGGAGCGGCTCGCCATCGCGGTCGGCGCGGTCGCGGCGGCCGAGGAGATCCTGCACGTCACCCTGCGGTACGTGAAGGAGCGGAAGGCCTTCGGACGACCGCTGGCCGGGCTCCAGCACATCCGCTTCGAGGTCGCCGAGATGGCCACCGAGGCCGCGGTCACCCGGACCTTCGTCGACCGCTGCGTCACCGAGCACAGCCGGGGCCGGCTCGACGCCGTGCACGCCTCGATGGCCAAGTGGTGGGCCACCGAACTGCAGAAACGGGTCGTCGACCGCTGCCTGCAACTCCACGGGGGCTACGGCTACATGAGCGAGTACCGGGTGGCCCGGGCGTACCTCGACAGCCGTGTCCAGACCATCTACGGAGGCACCACCGAAATCATGAAGGAGATCATCGGCCGCTCGCTGCTCGGTTGAACGCCGGCCGACCGACTGAAGCCGACCGAGGGCACAGGAAGAGCCGGCGGACCCGACCAGGAAGGCACCCGAGGTGGGCACCGAAGCATACGTGTACGACGCGATCCGCACCCCGCGCGGTCGCGGCAAGGCCGATGGGGCCCTGCACGGCACCAAGCCGATCGACCTGGTCGTCGGCCTGATCCACGAGACGCTCCGCCGCTTCCCGGACCTCGATCCGGCGGCGGTCGACGACGTCGTGCTCGGTGTGGTCAGCCCCCTGGGCGACCAGGGCGCGGACCTCGCCCGCGCCGCCGCCGTCCTCGCGGGGCTGCCGGAGACGGTGGCGGGCGTACAAGAAAACCGCTTCTGCGCATCTGGTCTCGAAGCCGTCAACATGGCGGCGGCGAAAGTCCGGTCCGGCTGGGAGGACCTGGTGCTGGCGGGCGGTGTGGAGTCCATGTCGCGGGTCCCGATGGGCAGCGACGGCGGCGCCTGGGCGCTGGACCCGCGTACCAACGACGCCACCGGATTCGTCCCCCAGGGCGTCGGCGCCGACCTGATCGCCACCCTGGAGGGCTTCTCGCGGCGGGATGTGGACGAGTACGCGGCGCTCTCCCAGGAGCGGGCCGCCGCCGCGTGGAAGGACGGGCGCTTCGACCGCTCCGTCGTCCCCGTGCGGGACCGCAACGGGCTGCCGGTCCTCGACCGCGACGAACTCCCGCGCCCCGGCACCACCGCCGACTCGCTGGCCGGGCTGAGGCCGTCGTTCGCGGACATCGGCGAGCTGGGCGGCTTCGACGCCGTAGCGCTGCAGGAGTACCACTGGGTGGAGCGGATCGACCACGTCCACCACGCGGGCAACTCCTCCGGCATCGTCGACGGCGCCGCCCTGGTCACCCTCGGCAGCGGGGAGGCCGGCGAGCGCCACGGCCTGACCCCGCGCGCCCGCGTCGTCTCCGCCGCCGTGTCCGGGGCCGATCCCACCATCATGCTGACCGGCCCCGCGCCCGCCTCCCGCAAGGCCCTCGCGAAGGCCGGCCTGACCGTCGACGACATCGACCTGTTCGAGATCAACGAAGCGTTCGCCGCCGTCGTCCTGCGCTACGTCAAGGACATGGGACCGAGCCTGGACAGGGTCAACGTCAACGGCGGCGCCATCGCCATGGGGCACCCCCTCGGCGCCACCGGCGCGATGATCCTCGGCACCCTCGTGGACGAACTGCACCGCCGCGACCTGCGGTACGGGCTGGCGACCCTGTGCGTCGGCGGCGGCATGGGCATCGCCAACGTGGTCGAACGCCTCTGACCGGTCGGCCGCCCGCTCCCGACCCGACTCCGCTTCCGGTACCCACGTCGACCCGGACTCCGACCGACACGCCCGCAGGGGCCCTCCCCGCCCCGGCCCCCCGGACGCCCCTTCCGACCCGCAAGGAGGCCCCGATGAGACCAGCACCCCGCATCACCGGCGACCTGCCCGACGACCCGGCCGCGCGGACCCTGCCGCAGCTGCTGGCGCGGAACGCACACGACCACCCCGAACTCCCCGGTCTCTCCTGGCAGTCGACGGTCCCGGACGGCGACTGGACGACGCTCAGCTGGGCGGAGATCCACGAGCGGACCCGCCGACTCGCCGCCGGCTACCGGGCCCTCGGCGTCGGCCGCGGCGACCACGTCCTGATCATGATGTCCAACCGGCCCGAACACTGGCTGTCGGACCTGGCGCTGGTCCGCCTCGGCGCGGTCCCGGTCAGCGTCTACGGCACCGCGTCCCCCGAGCAGATCACCCACATCGCCCGCAACTGCCGGGCCCGCCTCGCCCTCGTCGAGGGGCCGGCGCAGGTCGCCGTGTGGGAGCCGCTGCTGACCGAGGCCGACACCCCGCTGGAGCGGCTGGTGGTGGCCGAGGAAGGTGCGGAGGGCAGCCACCTCCCGTACGCCGCACTGCTCCGCGAGCCGGTGCCGGAGCGGATCGACGACGAGTCACTGGACGCCGCCCGCCCCGAGGATCCGCTGACCGTCGTCTACACCTCCGGCACCACCGGCGAGCCCAAGGGCGTCGTCCTCACCCACCGCGTGGTGATGTCCAACGCCCTGGCGCTGGACGCCGTCGTGGAGCTGCCCCCGCACGTCGAGCACATCTGCTACCTGCCGTTCGCCCACATCGCCGAGCGCATGCTGGGCATCTACCTGCCCTGTCACCGGGCCTCGCACGTCCACCTCTGCGCCGACCCGGCACGCGTCGGCGAGGTGGTGCGCAAGGTGCGCCCCGCGCAGTTCTTCGGCGTGCCGAGGGTCTGGGAGAAACTGTCCGCCGCCGTACGGGCCGTCCTCTCGCTGATGCCGCCCGAGCAGCGAACCGTCATCGACCAGGCGTTCGAGGTCGCCCGTGAGCACGTCGGGTACCGCGAGCGGGGCGAGACGCCGCCCGCCGAACTCGAGAAGCGCTACGCCCGCGCCCGCGAGGACGTGCTGCTGCCCATGCTGGCCGCGGGAGGCCTCAACCGGGTGACCTGGACGGCCAGCGCGTCAGCGCCGATGCCGGCCGACGTGGTGCGGTTCTGGGCCGGTTTCGGGGTCGTCATCATGGACGCCTGGGGGCTGACCGAGACCACCGGAGTGGCCACCAGCAACAGCCCGAGGACCGGCTTCCGACTCGGTTCGGTGGGACGCCCGGTGGAGTCCGTGGAGATCCGCACCGCCGAGGACGGCGAGATCCTGGTGCGGGGCTCGTCCGTCTTCTCCGGCTACCTCCAGCCGGACGGCTCGGTGCGCTCCGCCCTGGACGCCGACGGCTGGCTGGCCACCGGCGACATCGGCCGGATCGACGAGGACGGCTACCTCTGGCTCACCGACCGGAAGAAGGAGATGATCATCACCTCCACCGGCAAGAACGTCTCGCCGGCCCTGGTGGAGAACGCGCTCAAGGAACACCCGCTGATCGGCCAGGCGATGGTGCACGGCGACAACCGTTCCTACCTGGTCGCCCTGCTGGTGCTCGACGCGGAGGCCGCCCCCGCCTGGGCCGCGGCCAACGGCGTCGAGGCGGACGGGGGAGCGGCCGGGCTGGCGCGGCACCCCGCCGTCCGGGCGGAGGTGGACCGTGCGGTGGCCGCCGCCAACGCCCGGCTCAATCGCACCGAACAGGTCAAGCGCTACGAGCTGCTGACCGAGGAGTGGGGCCCGGCGACCGGCGAGCTGACGCCGTCGCTGAAGATGCGGCGCCGCGTCATCCGGGACAAGTACGCCGGCGAACTGTCCGGGCTGTACCCGGACTGAGCCGGTGCGCGGATGGGAGGCGGCCGCCCACCCCGTACGGGGTGGGCGGCC